>CACZSJ010000001.1 GCA_902783825.1 Oscillospiraceae bacterium
CGCTCGAAAGGCCAGCGGCAGCTCCGTCTGCACGTCTTCGCACAGGGTATAGTATGCGCTGTAGGAATCCCTTAGGATCTCCAGCATGGCATGACGCGCAATTGCCACCGAAAAGCCCTCCCAAATAATGAACAAATTATGACCTACGGATAATATACCGCTTTTTTTGGAATATTTCAATAGTTATTTTGCTCAATTTTTGGTTTTTTTGCGCAAAAATTCGGGCAGCTTTGCATTTTTTATCCTTTCCTCTTCTCCCCCTGTCGGGATGAGCGGAAAAACCGATGGCGACAGATTTCGACCGGCGGCGCGTTTTGCCCCGTTTACAAGTCCGCCTCTTTGTTGTATGATAGCCAATAGGAAAGGAGGGGCGCGTCTATGGAGCTTACACTGTGCGTCCCCTGTCTGTTCGGGCTGGAGGGTCTGGTGGCTCAGGAGCTGCGGCGCCTGGGCATGGAAGACGTGGCCGCGGAGAACGGGCGGGTCTATTTTCGCGGCGGCCCGGAGGCCATCGCCACAGCCAATCTCTGCCTGCGCACCGGAGAGCGGGTTTTGCTGGAGCTGGGAAGCTTCCCGGCGGAGAGCTTTGACGCGCTTTTCGAGGGTACACGGGCGCTGCCCTGGGAGCGTTTTCTCCCGGCGGACGCCGCCTTCCCCGTCACGGGCTACAGTCTCAACTCCAAGCTTTTCTCCGTATCCGACTGTCAGCGGATCATCAAGAAGGCCGTGGTGGAGCGTCTGAAGAAGCACTATGGCTTGCAGTGGTTCCCGGAAACCGGAGCCGCGCATCAGATCCGCTTTTCCCTTATGAAAGACAAGGTCTGCCTGTATTTGGACACCAGCGGTGCGGGCCTGCATAAACGGGGCTATCGTCCGGCGCACAACGCCGCGCCCCTGCGGGAGACCCTGGCCGCCGCCTTGGTGGAGCTGGCACGCTACCGGGGCAAGGGGGATTTCTGCGATCCCTTCTGCGGCAGCGGTACCATTCCCATCGAGGCCGCCCTGATCGCCCGCAACCAGGCCCCCGGTCTGAACCGGCACTTCGCCGCCATGGACTGGCCGTTGCTGCCGGCGGAGATCTGGCCCCAGGCCAGGGAGGCCGCCCGAGCCAGGGAGTTTACCGGCAGCTATTCCATTCTGGGCTCAGATTTGGATCCCAAAGCCATCGAGATCGCCCGGGCAAACGCCCGCAGGGCCGGTGTGGAGGACAGCCTGCGCTTTGAGGTGGCCGACGCCATGGCCTTTTCCCGCGACAGCCAGCGGGGCGTGATCGTCAGCAATCCTCCTTACGGGGAGAGAATCCTGGAAAAGCAGGACGCGGAAGCCCTGTACCGCGGCTTCGGCAAGGCCCTGCAAGGCTGCTCCGGCTGGCAGCTGTATCTTCTGTCTTCCCACACGGAATTCGAGCGCTGCTTCGGCCGCCCGGCGGACAAAAAGCGCAAGCTCTACAATGGAATGATCAAATGCGACCTGTTCATGTATTATAAAGATTGAAGAAGCATAAGAGGAAACCACTATGAGGCATCTGTTCATCGTCAACCCCACTGCCGGCGGCAAGGACAAAAGCCCGGAGATCCGCGTCAGCGTACAGGCCGCCTTTCAGCATCGTACAGATCCCTACGAAATCTACGTGACCAAAGGCCCCATGGACGCCGCCGCCCGGATCCGGGAAGAAGCCGCCTCCGGCGAGCCGCTACGTGTCTACGCCTGCGGCGGTGACGGCACCTTCAATGAATGCGTCTGCGGTGCGGCGCTGCTGCCCCACGTGGCAGTCTGCCCCTTCCCTACCGGCACCGGAAACGATTTCTGCCGGATGTTCGGGCAGGAAGGCCAACTGTATCGGGATCTGAACGCCGTTCTGGACGGGAGTCAGACAGCCATCGATCTGATCCGCGTCAACGATCGCTACAGCGCCAACATCTGCTCCGTTGGAATCGACGCGCGCATTGGGGCGGACGTGCATACATACAGCCGACTCCCGCTGATTGGCGGCGCCACCGGCTACGTGGTCTCCGCCGTGGTAAACGTCTTCAAGGGCATTACCTGCCCCATGCGTGTGCGCTGCGGCGACTACGCCAGCGAGGGCAAGCACACCATCGTCTGCGCCTGCAACGGCCGTTACTACGGCGGGGGCTTCAATCCCAGTCCCGATGCCCGGCCGGACGATGGGGTGCTGGATATCTTCATCGTCCGGGATTTGAGCCTGTTCCAGCTGGCCTCCAAGATCGGCCGCTACGCCGCCGGTCGGGCGGACGAGATGCCCGAGCATATCATCCATCTGCGCGGCACCCAGGTTTCCGTGGACTTCGACAGCCCCAACGTGATCAACCTGGACGGCGAGGTCATGTACGCCGACAAGGTGCGCATGGAGCTTCTGCCGGGCGCGCTGCAGCTGGTGGTCCCCAAAGGGATGCGCTTCTTCGATTCCGCCGCCGGGCAGTCCGATTCGTCGGAAAACAGCAGCGCGGCGAGCTCTGAGGCGGTAACAAAAAGTTTATAATTTTTCTCGCACTTTTTGCTCCGGGGGACTTGAAAAAAAAGAAAAGTATGGTATGATAAGCAGTGTTAGCACTCAGGTGTTTCGAGTGCTAACACTGCTGAAATTTGTAATTTCTTATTATGGAGGTATATGGAAATGAAACTGAAACCTTTGGCTGATCGTGTCGTTCTCAAGCAGAACGCAGCTGAGGAGCGCACCTCCTCCGGCATTTTCCTGACGGCATCCGCCCAGGAAAAGCCCGAGGTCTACGAGGTCGTAGAGGTGGGCCCCGGCGGCATCGTGGATGGCAATGAGGTCGCCATGGTCGTCAAGCCCGGACAGAGCGTTCTGGTGGGCAAATACAGCGGAAGCAAGGTCAAGCTGGAAGAGCAGGAATACACCATCGTCAGACAGTCTGACATTCTGGCCGTTATCGAGTAAGGAGGAATACAACAATGGCAAAGCAGATTATTTACGGCGAAGAAGCGAGAAAAGCGATCGAGCGCGGCATCAACCAGCTGGCCGATACCGTGAAGATTACCCTTGGCCCCAAGGGACGCAACGTGGTTCTGGACAAGAAGGTCGGCACCCCGCTGATTACCAATGACGGTGTGACCATCGCCAAGGAGATCGAGCTGGAGGACGCCTTTGAGAATATGGGCGCCCAGCTCATTAAGGAAGTTTCCACCAAGACCAACGACGTGGCTGGCGACGGCACCACCTCCGCCACGGTTCTGGCCCAGGCCATGATCAACGAGGGTCTGAAGAATCTGGCCGCCGGCGCCAATCCCATGACCATGAAGCGCGGCATCCAGCAAGCCACCGACGCCGCAGTCATCGCGGTCAAGGCTGTTTCCCAGCCTGTTTCCGGCTCCAAGGACATCGCCCGCGTCGGCACCATTTCCTCCGGCGACGAGCTGATTGGTTCCCTGATCGCGGAAGCGATGGAGAAGGTCAGCCAGAACGGCGTCATCACCATTGAAGAGTCCAAGACCGCCGAGACCTACAGCGAGGTCGTGGAAGGC
>CACZSJ010000002.1 GCA_902783825.1 Oscillospiraceae bacterium
CGACGCAGCCCTTGGGACGGCTCCAGCCGGTGAGCTCACGCACACAGGCCAGAATGTTCTCAAACACCGCCAGCTCCGTAGAGAAAGCGGCAAAGACCATAAACAGGAAGAACATCGTACCCCAAATACGACCGCCCACCATGTTGTTGAACACGGTGGCCATGGTGTTGAAGAGCAGGGAAGGGCCGGCGTCCACTTCGATGCCGTAGGTGTAGCAGGCAGGGAACATGATGAAGCCTGCGATGATGGCGACAAAGGTGTCCAGCAGGATGATGTTCACCGACTCGCCCATAAGGCTGCGCTCTTTCCCGATGTAGCTGCCGAAGATGGCCATGGAGCCGATGCCAAGGCTCAGCGTAAAGAAAGCCTGATTCATGGCGCCGACGATGACGGAGCCGTTGATTTTGGAGAAGTCCGGAACCAGATAGAAGCGCAGGCCCTCGGCCGCACCGGACAAAGAGGCGCTGTGGCCGGCCAGAATGAGCATCAGCGCGAAGAGCGCCACCATCAGATACTTGGTGACCCGCTCCAACCCGCCCTGCAGATCAAAGCTCAAAACGCCAAAGCCCAGAACCACGGCGACCAGCAGATAGCCCACGTTGATCCCGGGTTTGGTGATCATGGCCACAAAGCCCAGGTCGGCGGTTTTGCCCGACAGGAACATGACGAAGTAGTACATCATCCAGCCGGTGACCACAGTGTAGAAGGCCATCAGGGCGATGTTGCCCAGCAAGGCCAGATAGCCGTGGATATGCCACTTTTGACCAGGCTTCTCCAGCTTTTGATACATGCCGACAGGGCTTGCCTGGGAAGCTCTGCCGATGGCAAACTCCATCACCATAGCAGGAAGACCCAGCAGAAGCAAACACAGTACATACACCAGCACGAAGCCGCCGCCGCCATACTGCCCGGTCATCCATGGAAATTTCCACACGTTGCCGCAGCCAATGGCACAGCCTGCGCTCAGCAGGATGAAGCCAAGACGACTGCCAAGTCTTTCTCTCTCGTTGTTCATATGCATACTCCTTCTCCCAAAGATGGATATTTTTAGTATACGGACAAATTGTAAAAAATCAACAGGGAATTCTCCGTGCTATGCGTTTTTTTTCTTTCTTTTCTTCTTGGGCGGCTCACGAAATCCTTTGAGCATACAGATCAGGGCCAGCACCAGCGCCAGGATCAGCGCCATGGCGCCGTATCGCATTGGCAGCAGATACCGCATTTTCAGATAGGCATGGTAGCCGAGCAGAGAGGCAAACTGCGCCAGCAAGGCAGCCGGAAACAGAGGCGGCACGGCGAAGGCTAACACCAGCGCCAGCATGTCCGCGCCAAAGAAATACCGATCATGCATGTGCGGCAGCAGAAAGGGGATGCCGATGGCGAAAAGCAGGGCTGCGCCCAGTACGGCCTGATCGCTGAGTCGGCGGCGGTTCGCGAAGGCCACCGCCAGAATGTTTGCCATGAAAACGAGAGACAGCACAATGGCGGCAGTAGATGCCCCGGCCGGATTCTCCACGTGTCGGAAGAAGGCAAACACAGAAGGAGAGTTATAATTCAGGCCGTCTCCAATGCTTCCGGTCTGGGAGGCGTAGAGGCTGAGGGTCTCCAGAAACGGCCTGCCCAGCAACACGGCCGGCAGCACCAGAAGCACATAGCACAGGGGGAAGATCAGGAAATGCCGCCAGTTGAATTTGCCGTACATCCACAGCACTGCGTATACTGGCATGAGAAAGACTGCCTGGAGCTTAAATCCAAAGGAGAGGGTAATGAGAATCATGGAGGCCACCGGCCGATCCTCCAGCGCCAAGGCAATGCCCAGCACTGCCAGGGCGACATAAATGCTGTCGCACTGCCCCCAGACCGCGCCGTTGAGAAAGACGGTAGGCAGGTACAATACCGCGAAAAAGCAGCCCAGCTTGCGCGCAGCGCTCTGGGTGAAGCGCCCCACCAGCCGCATGCAGCCCCAGGCCAGCAGCACATCGAACAGAATGCTCAGGAGCTTGATCAGATACAGGTCCCGGATGCTGGAATAGGAGAAGAGGGCCAGAAAGTACAGATAGGGGATGTTGTAGTTTCCCACTTCCATGGCCAGGGCGCGAAATCCGCCGTTTTCGCGGAAGAAACGGACCCAATGAGCCAGGAAGTTCTGATAGTCCAGTGTTTCATATCCCAGAACAGCCGCACGCAGAATGAAAGCGTCGGCCAGCAGAATCAGCGAGACAAGCCACTGGGTGCGCCCGGTCAACAGCCCCGCGCGATAGAGGAGGAAGAGAGCCAGCGCGGCCTCCAGAATCAGGAGGATCCATACACGATAATCCATGATGTTCGTTCCTTTTCACAAAAAAAGAGGCAGGAGATCCACACTCCCGCCAAACATTCAAAATTTAACAAAATAATCCTTGACAATATTTATAATGGTATGGTAAAATGTCTCGCTATCTGTGCAGGAGAAAGACACAATACCCCACTATCCACTGCGCACAGTATAGCAGAATCCACGAAGTAAATCAATGCCAAAGGACGAATATTTGACAACTCGGCCGGGCGTTTGCAAATTCGAGTAAGGAGAGTACACCCATGCCAAAAGATGTTCTCTACGGCAAAACTCTGCGCAAGAGCTTTGCCCGCACGGAGGAAATCCAGGAGATGCCCAATCTGCTGGAGATCCAGAAGAGCTCCTATCAATGGTTTTTGGAGACCGGTCTGCATGAGGTCTTCAAGGATGTGGATTCCGTTACGGACTTTTCCGGTAACCTGGAGTTGAGCTTCATCGATTTCTCCATGAACGAGAAGCCCAAGTACAGTGAGGAGGAATGCAAGGCCCGTGACGCCACCTATGCCGCGCCCCTGAAGGTCCGTGTCCGTCTGCGCAACAAGGAGACGGAGGAGATCAAGGAGCAGGAGATCTTCATGGGGGATTTCCCCGTGATGACCGCCGGCGGCACCTTTATCATCAACGGCGCGGAGCGTGTGATTGTGTCGCAGATCGTCCGTTCTCCCGGCGTGTACTTCGACCGGACTGTGGACAAGTCCCTGATCAGCATTTACGCGTCTACAGTGATTCCGTATCACGGCGCCTGGCTGGAATATGAGACGGACGCGAACGACGTGTTCAGCGTTCGGATCGACAAGAATCGCAAGCTGCCCATCACCTGGTTCCTCAAAGCCATGGGCGCTTACGATCCGGAGCGTCCTGCCACCTGGCTGAGCTGTGTGGACGATCCCTCAGTGGGGGCTGTTACCAACGAGCGCATCAAAGAGATTTTCGGCGAGGACGAGCGGATCGTGTCCACTCTGGATAAGGATACCGCCCAGAACCGGGAAGAGTGCCTGCTGGAGATCTACCGCAAGCTGCGTCCCGGCGATCCTCCCACGGTGGAGTCCGCCGAAACGCTGTTGGATGGGCTGTTCTTTGACCGGCGCCGCTATGAAATTTCCAATGTGGGCCGCTACAAGTTCAACAAGAAGCTCTCCCTCTTCCCGCGTATCGCCGGCTTTGAGCTGGCGGAGCCGGTGGTGGATCCCTTCACTGGGGAAATCCTGGCCGAGGCGGGCGAGATCCTCAGCCGCAGCCGTGCCAGAGAGATTGCCGACGCCGGCGTGATCAGCGTGGTGCTGAAGGTGGAGAACAAATCCGTTCGGGTTTTCTCCAATGGCATGGTGGATATGCGCCGCTATGTAGACTTTGACCCGGCGGAAGTGGGCGTCAAAGAGAACGTGCGCGGCATCGTGATGAAGAATCTGATGGAGCAGTATGAGGGCGAGGCGCTGAAGGACGCCATCCGGGAGAACCTGGACGTGCTGATTCCCAAGCACATCGTAGTGGACGATATTTTCTCCTCTGTCAACTACCTCAACTGCCTGGCCCATGGCATCGGAGAAGCCGACGATATCGACCATCTGGGCAATCGCCGCGTCCGCTGCGTGGGCGAGCTGCTGCAGAACCAGTTCCGTATCGGCTTCAGTCGGATGGAACGGGTGATCCGGGAGCGGATGAGCATCCAGGATCTTGACATTGTGACGCCCCAGAGCCTGATCAACATCCGGCCGGTCACCGCGGCCATCAAGGAGTTCTTTGGTTCTTCGCCGCTGAGCCAGTTTATGGACCAGACCAACCCTCTGGCGGAATTGACGCACAAGCGTCGTATGTCCGCACTGGGCCCCGGCGGCCTGTCCCGTGAGCGCGCCAGCTTTGACGTGCGTGACGTGCACTACAGCCACTACGGTCGTCTCTGCCCCATTGAGACGCCGGAAGGACCCAACATCGGTCTGATCAGCTACCTGGCCTCCTATGCCCGCGCTAACGAGTATGGCTTCCTGGTGGCGCCTTACCGCAAGGTGGAAAAGGGAACCTGCCGTCTGACCGACCAGGTGGATTATATGAGCGCAGATCAGGAGGACCAGTTCATCGTGGCTCAGGCCTCCGAGCCGGTGGACGAGAACGGCTGCCTGCTCCGCAAGCGTATTACCTGCCGTCACCGGAACGATACCATTGAGGTCAACCGGGAAGACGTGGACTACATTGACATCAGCCCCAAGATGATGGTGTCCATCGCCACGGCGATGATTCCGTTCCTGGAAAACGACGACGCCAACCGCGCCCTGATGGGCGCCAACATGCAGCGCCAGGCTGTGCCGCTGATGACCACGCAGGCCCCCATCGTGGCCACGGGCATCGAGCATAAATGCGCAGTGGACTCCGGCGTTTGCGTGATCTCTGAGGGCGACGGCGTGGTGACCCGCGTGGACGCCAATGACATCACCGTCAAGTACGACTCCGGAGATATCAAGGACTATACGCTGATTAAATTTGCCCGCTCCAACCAGGGCACCTGCATCAACCAGCGCCCGGTGGTCAATCTGGGCGAGCGGGTCCAGCAGGGTGACGTGCTGGCCGACGGACCCAGCACCGCGCAGGGCGAGATCGCCTTGGGCAAGAATATCCTGGTGGGCTACATGAACTGGGAAGGCTACAACTACGAGGACGCCATCCTGCTCAACGAGCGCCTGGTTATGGACGACGTATTCACCTCCATTCACGTGGAGGAGTACGAGTGTGACGCCCGTGACACCAAGCTGGGACCCGAGGAAATCACCCGGGATATTCCCGGTGTGGGCGACGATGCGCTGAAATATCTGGACGAGCGCGGCATCATCATGGTGGGCGCTGAGGTTACCGCCGGCGATATCCTGGTGGGCAAGGTCACCCCCAAGGGAGAGACCGATCTCACCGCTGAGGAGCGCCTGCTGCGGGCCATCTTCGGTGAAAAGGCCCGGGAAGTTCGGGATACCTCGCTGAAGGTCCCCCATGGCGAGAGCGGCATTGTGGTGGATGTGAAGGTGTTCACCCGGGAAAACGGCGATGAGATGAATCCTGGCGTCAACCAGGTGGTCCGGGTATACATCGCCCAGAAGCGGAAGATCTCCGTGGGCGACAAGATGGCCGGTCGACACGGCAACAAGGGCGTCGTGTCCCGCATCCTGCCCCGGGAGGATATGCCGTATCTGCCCGATGGCACGCCTCTGGACATCGTGCTCAACCCGCTGGGCGTCCCGTCCCGTATGAATATCGGGCAGGTGCTGGAGGTCCATCTGGGTTACGCGGCGCAGGCGCTGGGCTGGAAGGTGGCGACCCCCATCTTCAACGGCGCCAATGAGACCACCATCCGCGAGACCCTGCGGCAGGCCGGCCTGCGCGAGGACGGCAAGAGCGAGATGTACGACGGCCGCACCGGCGAGAAGTTTGACAACGACGTCA
>CACZSJ010000003.1 GCA_902783825.1 Oscillospiraceae bacterium
GCGAGGTAAACCACATAATTCAGATCCGGGTGAAAGTAACCCAGCAGACGGCGAAGGGTTTGCCGCCCGGCTTTGGGCTTTTCCGTAGGCGCGCCAAGGTTGGGGCCGCGACGCCCAAAGCCCTGCTGCGCCGCTTTGGCCTGTATGCTGCCGCTCATGCCGTTGTCTCCTCTCGAAGCTGGGAATCGTAGATATCCCGGTAAATGGGGCTTGAGGCCATCAGCTCTCGATGGCTGCCGCAGGCGGCAATGGTTCCGCCGTCAAGCACCACGATGCGGTCCGCATTCCGCACTGAGGCAATCCGTTGGGCGATGATGATCTTGGTCACATCGGCGTAATCCCGGTTGAGGGACTCATACAGCTTCGCCTCCGTCTTGAGGTCGAGAGCACTGGTGGAGTCGTCAAAAATCAAAATCTCACTGCGCTTGAGCAGAGCACGGGCAATGGCAATGCGCTGGCGCTGCCCGCCGGATAGGCTCATACCGCGTTCAGCTACCGGCGTGTCATAGCCTTGCGGCTGCTGCCGGATGAAATCGTCCGCCTGAGCCGCCTTTGCGGCGGCTTCAATCTCAGCCTGTGAGGCGCCGGCCTTCCCAATGGCAATATTGTCCCGGATCGTGGTAGAAAACAGCTCGCTCTTTTGAAGGCATACCGTGACTTTTTCCCGCAATGCCGCAGGATCCCAGGCGCGGACGTCCGTGCCGTCCACCAAAACGCGGCCCTTTGTCGCGTCATAGAAACGGGGAATGAGACCCACAAGAGTGGTTTTGCCGCTGCCTGTGGCGCCGATGATCGCCAACGTCTCTCCGGCTGCAATGTCCAAGTCGATGTGATGCAGCACGGTTTTGCCGTTGGCGGCGTAAGCAAAGCGCACGCCCCGGAAGCTGACTGTGCCCTTTAAGCCATCGGAAGCAGGGGCAAGCGCCTCGTCCCGGACGATGGTGGATTCGGTATCCAACACCTCGCCGAGCCGTCTGGCTGAGGCCATGCCTCGTGAGAGCGTCTGGAAAATCATCGCCAGCATCATCATCCCGTTGAGAATCTGGGAGATGTAGGTGATGGCAGCCATGACCATGCCGGGGGCAAGGTCCCCCTGCTGCACTTGAACGGAACCCACGTAGAGAATCCCCACCACGGCGATGTTCAGCACAATGTTCATCACCGGACGCAGGAAGGAGAGCATGACCTGTACGGTAAACTGTGTGTCCACAAGTTGGCGGTTTGCCTTACCGAAGCGCTCCGCCTCGCTCTTTTCCTGGATAAAGGCTTTGACCACACGGATGCCCGCCACATTCTCCTGAATGATGCCGTTGAGGCGATCAAGGCTCTCCTGCAGAACGGTAAAGAGCGGATTGGTGCGCCAGACAACAAAGATGATGTCGATCAGAATGAGGGGGAAGGCACAGGCCGCAATCACGCCGAAGCTCAGGTCCAGACTTAAAAGCGCCGCCGTGCCGCCAATGAAAAACATCATGCAGCGCACAAACCCGCGGATGAGCTGCATCACAAGCTGCTGGAGCTGGGTTACGTCGTTGGTGATGCGCGTGATGAGCGAGCCGGTGGAGAACTGGTCGGTCTGCTCAAAGCTAAGGCGCATGACCCTTTCAAAACAGGCCTTGCGGATCTCGTTGCCGTAGTTCTGGCCTGTGATGTTGGTAAACAGCGCCGACCCGATGCCGCACACGCCGCCGACGATCACAATCAGCAGCATCCGAATCCCGGTGGAGATCACCAGATCAAGATCGGAAACGCCGCCGCTGTTAATCCCCAGGATGCCCTCGTCGACGATGCGCTGCATCATGCGCGGCTGATAGAGATCCACATAGACCTCCGCCACCATAAACCCGGAGGCAAGCAGGGCGAGAAACCAGTATTTTTTCAGGTATTTCAACAAATTCTTCATAATCGTGAACCAAAACAGGACGCGGAGACAATCTCCGCCCAGGATTATCCTTTTAAGACGTTAAAATGTTCAAGCGCATGGTTCAGTATGGTTTAAAAAAGAACAGGGCCACTATTTGCAAAAATAGCAGCCCCGATGTGGTGGACTTGAAGGGGATCGAACCCTCGAACCTCACGGATGCGAACCGTGCGCTCTCCCAGCTGAGCTACAAGCCCTTATAAAACTGACGCTCCTGCCCGGCTCCCCGGGCCAGCGCTCTGTTATTATAACACGAAAAATGGATTTGTAAAGAGGAAAATCATCGGAACCGGAGCCCATGACCGTTCTCCGGTTCCCATGTCATTTCAGCCCAGGCGCACAACCACAAAATCGTCGATCAGCTGCACCGAGCCTTCGTAGGGATAGCAGGCCATCTCCTGCACCCGCGGGTCTCTCATCAGCCGAATCCGCTCCCCTTCGGTGGCAAACCGGACGTCAAAGCCCAGATACCGCTGCAAAAACAGATCCCGGGTATATATGTCGATCAGATTCACGCTGGGCCCCATGAGTCCTTCCGTGTTCAACTCGTCCATCTGGTGTCCCAGGTCGCGGCCGCTGCCCACAATCGCCACCTTTTTGTCGGCGTTGAAGCCCTCCATCGTCTCAATCCGGGTCACAAGACCGGTGTAGATCGAATACGCCTGTTCATACTGGAAGTGCATCTTCAAATATACCTTGTTGGCAAAGAATACGTTGCCGGCCACGATCAGCGCCAGCGCCAGCAAAACTGCATCTCTCCCCCAGCGCCCGGGTCGTTCCGGGAC
>CACZSJ010000004.1 GCA_902783825.1 Oscillospiraceae bacterium
GGCGCTATTAAGCGCATAATACCAAGGCATTGAGCATCAAACGAGTTCCGCTGAACGCGAACCTCGTTTGATGCTCTTGTTATTCCGTATCGAGCTGTACCCATATGTTCACATTGTGTCTCTATGGCGCTCGCCGCGTTCGCAGCGCCGTCTTTTTATCAGTTCTTATTCATATTGGCCTGAATCAGACGGAGCAGCTCCTCATAGCTGTCGCAGGCGGGGAGATCCGGATTGTCCCGCTTGATGGCATCCGTGCTGCGGAAGAGAATGCCGGCCTTGCTCGCTCGGATCATGGCCAGGTCATTGAAGCTGTCACCGCAGGCGATGGTCTCATAGCCAATGGACTGGAATGCGCGGACCGTACTGTACTTGGTGTTCTCCGTTCGCAGACGATAGTCGGCAATGCTGCCGTCTTCGGCCACAATCAATTCGTTGCAGAAGATGGTGGGCCAGCCGAGTTTTTTCATCAAGGGCTTGGCAAACTGGGAAAAAGTGTCACTGAGAATGACCGCCTGGGTCAGAGAACGCAGCTCGTCCAAGAATTCCCGTGCGCCGGGCAGGGGATCGATGGTCGCGATGGTGTCCTGAATTTCCTTCAGTCCGAGCCCGTGCTCCCGGAGGATGCCCAAACGCCAGCGCATCAGCTTGTCGTAGTCCGGTTCGTCCCGAGTGGTGCGGCACAGCTCGGGGATTCCACTGGCCTGAGAAAAAGCGACCCAGATTTCCGGAACCAGAACGCCTTCCAGGTCTAAACAGATCATATCCATAAGCAACCGTCCTTTGTTTTTTGATGTCTTTAGTAAACAATACGCCGTGCCTTTTGTCAAGAGCCGTGATTTTCGCCGCCGATGCGTAAATTTCTGTTGCATTTTGCGGAAAACTTGGTATAGTAAATACAGATGTGGCTATCCACAAAATATCAGGAGGGTTCATCATGGGTAAGTTTGAAGTTAAAAAAGTCAAAACCGGCATTAAGTTCAATCTGAAAGCCGGCAACGGCGAAGTCATTGCTACCAGCGAGATCTACACCACGGAGGCCGCCTGCCTGAAGGGAATCGACAGTGTGCGCCGCTGCTGTGTCGGCCCGGTGGAAGACCAGACTGTGGAAGGTTTCCAGGTTCTCAAGCACCCCAAGTTTGAGGTTTACACGGACAAGGCCGGCGAATACCGCTTCCGCCTGAAGGCCCGCAACGGCGAGATTATCGCGGTGGGCGAGGGCTACAAGGCCAAGGCCAGCTGCCTCAACGGCATCGAAAGCATTAAGAAAAACGCACCGGAATCTCCCATTGTCAAGGTGGAAGAGTAAACTGGGCAAATAAAAGCAGAGGATGCGGATTCGTCCACATCCTCTACTTTTATTTGTCCGGCTCAGTAACTCTCCTGGGCGATGGCGCGCAAACCGTCTCCAGTCTGAACAAGCAAAAGCTTGGTGTTGTTCGTGGTGGTGGTAAAAGCCCCGTTCTGACCGTAGGTGTCTACCAGATAGGTGGCGTCCACCACGTACTGACCTTCGCCCACACGCATCATGTGATTGTACGTGATGGATTTCAGATAGTCTCCATGGCTGCTGGCAAAGCCTTGTCCGCCCAGCGCTTGATACAGGCGGGAATACAGATCCGAATCCGGAACGGTTAAGGCTACGACGGCAAACAGGTTGGGAGTATGCGCCTGATTGGCGCCGGAAAGATATATTACGTAGCGTTCGATATACAGATCCGTCAGCTCTTGGATGGCGGCTTTTTCCTCAGCGGTGCAGTTGTCTGTGAGGCGATCCTCATCCAGCTCCTCCTGGCGGACAGGCTGCCCCTGGGGATCCAGAATCTGCACGTCCATATCTCCCACGTATTTTCCGCTTTGATAGCGCCACATGGCGGGCATGGGGTAAGAGTCGTAGAATTCCTCCAAAAGCCGGTAGTGAACCTGGTCGTCAACCAGATAGGATTCGTCCAGAATATAGCTGCCACAGCGAACCTGGTAGCCGGCAGGCACCGTGACTTCCGCAACCTGACTGAGGCTGTCCAAATGGAACGTGGTATCCGTCACTTCCCAGGTTGGGAAGCCCATCCGCTGCGCATCGGTACGGGAAAGGGTAACTTCTCCCACAAGCTGATTGTCAGATTTCAGCGCGTAGACCAGACGATCTTCCGTGCAGGCGGAAAGCTTTTTAGCGTAGCGCAGCTCGGTCAGGTTTTCCTGAACGCGGGCTATGCTTTCCTGTTCTGCTTGGAGCTTGTGATCCAACGTGTCGACAAACGGCTGGATCTCGTCTACAAAGCCCTTCTCTTCCGCGGCCACTATATAGCGGCGCAAGGTCGTTTCCGGCCGTGTGTATTCATAAGCGGAAATGTAGAAATAGAAGCAGATCAGACCAATCAGAATCAGGCCTGCCAGAACCAGAGCATAAATGCTCAAGCCCAGGGCGAAGCCGAAGCGCTTTTTCTTAGTACCCGTCACGTTCCCGCGCTCCTTCCTTCAAAACGATAAAGCTGGAGGGCACCGGCCGGATTCCGATGACCGATGCGGAATTGTTGACGTATTTGCCGTTGTAATACATGAGAGACGAGGAGCCTCCGTCCAGATTGCAGGCGTTCACCGCCCCATAACGGAGCATGATTTCCATCAAATCGCTATAGGTGGCGCCCAGGCTGATGACCTGTCGCCCGTCGATGACCAGCATGAGCACCGCGCCGTCGGAGCGCTGTCCAATGGCTGTCCGGGGATTGATGCCGCTGGCCAGAGACTCCGGATCTACGCCTTCTCCGTTGTGGACCAGAACCGGGCCAAAGGAGCAGCCGTACTGAATGCCGGCATCCGCCAGTGCCTGAGAGCCTACCAGTCCAACATGCAGGATGTGCTGATCGTCAAAGCCTACAAAGCCCAGGCCTGTGCCCTTTTCTCCAAAATAGATCTGTCCCTTATAGACTACAGCGGTGTCCGGCTCACTGCCGTTGCCCATGCCGTTCTCATCCTCAAAGCCTCCGGCGTTGGTTCCGGCTACCGCGTCAAAGTGCTGTACCATTTCTTCAATGGTATAGCCCCGGCGGTAGAAGGATTCCGGGACGCTGCCCATGATGACCCGGGAGGGATCCAACACGATCATCATATAGCCGGAATAGCCCTGCCCCTTGACCTCATCCAAAATGATGCCGTCGCCGTCCTCGTCCACAAAGCCCCAGGCGTCCGCCTGAGAGTGGACGGGCTCGCTGCTGATGGTGATCAGGGAGGTATCCATTTCTTCAAAGATTTCGGTGTTCTTTCCGGATTCGATTTCAGCGATCTCCTCCGCGCTCAGGTACAGATTGGCCAGAAAACCGATGGCGCTGGTCTCTCTGACGGACAGCACAAAACGATCCCGCGCAGTGGGCGAGGGGCCCTTGGCGAGGATATACATGACGCCGTAGAGTCCGGCGGTCAGCAGCAGAACGGTCACCAGCAGCCAACAAAGCAAACGACCGCAGAAACGCAGAAAACGCCGACGAAAGCCGGGCGTTTTTGCCGTGGCTTGCTGGGCGGGCGACGCAGTCTTCGATATGGAAGGGTTCGTTTTTTCCTGATCTCTGTTCATATCCGATTGCTATCCTGTCTCATTATGATATGATACGTTACAGTATATCATGGCTATCCGGCTTTGACAATGACAAAGTTCGCGCGGGATCGAGACCCGGGAGAGCGAAAGCCGGGCGGGGAGCAGGGCCAACAATTGACTTGTCTTGCCGTCTCATGGTAGAATGAGACGAAAAAAGACGGGAGGAGGCGATGGGGCTATGCAGAACAGGGTTGAGCGTGCGGGCTTTGCGCGCTTGAGCCGTTTTTGCGCAGCGGTAATTCTGGCGCTGCTCTCCGTGGCCTTTGCCTATCTTCTGATCATGTCCATGCTGAGCACGTCGGACATCAGTACGGGTGCCGGGATGGGCGAGGTGCTCAGCGTGCGGCAGGATATGATTTTGCTGAATCTGCTGATCCTGGCTCTGTGCCTGGGACTCCTGTATGGATTCTGGCGGCTGTGCGACAGGCTGCGTCTGTCATGGCTGATCGGCCTGCTCCTGGCCTGGACGCTGCTTGCGGGCGCGGCTTTCGTGGCCTCCGTCAAGCTGCAGCCTTCTCAGGACTCCTATATTGTTACCTTCTGGGCTATGCAGTCTGCCCGGGGGGACAGCTCCTATTACCATTTTTATTTCCGGCGTTTTCCCTATCAGTTTGGCTTTGCCTTGTATGAGGAACTGCTTTTCCGGGGGATTTTTCTGCTCCTTCCCGGCATCCCGGAGGGCTTCGCCTGCATGCTGCTGCAGGCGCTGAATCTGCTGTTCCTGGCGGTGACGGAGTATGCCTTGATCCGCTGTGTGGGTTTGCTGTTTCGCAGCGAGAAGGCCCAGAAGCTGACCGCGCTGCTGTTTCTGTTCAGCCTCCACGGGATTTTGACCAGCACCTATCTGTATGGAAATTTGCCGGGGCTGGCCTTTTCGGCTTTGGCGATTTGGGCCTTTCTGGCTTTCCGGCAGAAAGAGAGCTGGGGCTGTGGCCTTGCCTGCGCGCTGTGTATGGCACTGGCGGTGATTTTGAAGCTAAACTATATGATCGTCTTTATCGCCATAGGGATTGTGTGGCTTCTATGCCTTCTTCGCCGTTACAGCTTGCGCAGTCTGCTGTGCCTTCTGCTGTGTGTGGTGGCGGTGCTGGGACTGAAGGGGGCTCCTCAGCGATATTATGAACGGCGTCTGCAGGAGAGCTTTGGCTCCGGGATTTCTCTCTGGGGCTGGATGGCCCTGGGCTTTCACGAGGGGGAAACCGCTTCCGGCTGGTATGATCCCAGCTATACGGTGGACCTTTTTGAAAACGCCGATGGTGACAGCGCAGAGGCTGCACGGCAGGCAAGAGAACTGATTGCCAAGCGGATAGAGACCTTTCGACACAACCCGGGAGAAGCGGCGGCCTTCTTTAACCGGAAACTGCTGAGCCAGTGGAATGAGCCCAGTTATGAATCTGTATGGAACAACAATGTGCGGGATCATTTTTCTCCGCCTGGCCGCTTGTATCAGCTTTTGTGCCGGGAGGGAGAGACAAGCACCAAGGCGGGGATGAACTTTTACCAGCAGCTGATCTTTTTTGGCTTTGCCGCCGCGCTGAGCTGCCTATGGCGCAAACGGGAGATTTGCCAGTGCTTGCTGCCGCTGATCGTACTGGGCGGACTTTTGTACCATCAGCTGTTTGAGGCGAAATCCCAATACATTCTGACCTATTTTCTGCTGATGATCCCGATGGCGGCCTGGGGGCTGGATTGCCTGTTCCGCGTGAAGAAGCGAAAAGAATAAAGGTAAAAAAGCAACAGACGGAGACGCGACGCGCGTTTCCGTCTGTTTGCTTTACCAGGGGTACCCCAGCTGATCGTGCAGCAGCTGATAGCGGGGGACGATGCCGTTTTCATCGTAGCGCCAATGCCCGCCGTTGACCGCGCCTTTGGCGTAATAGTCAAAGTCGATCTCCGTGTTGGGCATCAGGGACTTGATATGCTCCACCTGCTCAGTGGGGACGTTCACATCGCACAGACCGTAGAGACGTTTTAGCTTGGGCAGATCATAGAGGGGGGAGATATCCTCCAGGCCCAGAAGCCCGCCGATATTCAGATGCTCCAGGCTGGTGCAGGCAGCCAGGGGGCTTACGTCCTTGACTCGGGTTTCGCCAACCTCCAGATATTCGATTTTCCGGCAGGCGGACATAGCACACAAGTCGGACACATAGTCGTTTTCAATGATGAGAACTTCCAGATCCGGCATATAGCGGACGAAATCCAGGCTGTAGATTCCGTTGTGGCCGATATCCAGATATTTGACGGCGCTGCAGTATCGCAGGGGAAAAAGCTGCGGGTCACCGAAGCCGCCGATGTACCAGATAGTGTCGGTATCGGACCAGCTGTTGGCCCAGCCGCAGACCACGCGCCAAACGATGTTCTTTTCCGGGAAGGCGTCCCGCAGTTCCGCCATGGCCCAGTCAGAGACGCCGCAGTATTCCATGCGCAGCTCACGCAGTCTGTCCAGACAGGGCAGAACCCGTGCAAAGGTCAGCAGTCCGTCGTTGCCGATGGGGACGTTGGCGTACTGGAGCGTCTCGGTATCGGCGGTGACTGTCTGGCCGTAGAGGTCAAAGGAGAAGCGAAAAGACGCGGAAGGGGCGGCTTTTTTCAGTGTGATGAATTCCTCTAGTCCAAAGGCATCCGGTAACTCGACCCGTTTCAGCTGCGGGAGGCGGGCAAGGGCCTGAGCTGCCTCTTCCACCTGCTGGGGAGAAAGGGCGCTCAAATCCAGCTCCTCCGTGTCACTGGGAACGCTGCGATCCGGGAGCGCCACACGGTAATGAAGCGCCGCCGACGGCGCGGCAGCCCGAAGCTCGGCCAGTTGTTCGTCTGTGACCGGGCAGTTTAGGGTCAGGTCTTGCAAAGCGGAAAAAGCTTCGGCCTGCTCCCAAAAGGCCTGGATCTCTGCCTCAGTGTTCAAAGTGAGCTCCCGGGCGCTCGCGGCATCCTCGGCAAGCGGGGCGGCAGGGATAGTTGCTTCCGCATACGCTTGGCCGCTATGGGGCGACAAGGCCAGAGCCAACAACAGGACGAAGGGAACAATCCATGTTTTCCAAGATGGCATAGAATCAATCCTTTTACATGCATGTGCTTGTATCCTATCGCATACCGGCGAAAAAAGCAACAGAAAAAAGCGGCCGCACCATATCGGGTGCGGCCGCTTGGGTGCTGATCAAGTTTGCTTGGGAACCTGAGGAAGGCCGGCGAAACCAATGGCCAGATCCTCGTCACTGGGGATATAGTCGCTCAAAGCGCCGTCGTTGTACTTCTGATAGGCCAGCAGGTCAAAATAGCCGGTGCCGGTGAGACCAAAAAGGATGGTCTTCTCTTCGCCGGTTTCCTTGCACTTGAGTGCCTCGTCGATGGCGGCGCGGATAGCGTGGCTGCTCTCCGGCGCCGGGAGAATGCCCTCTACCCGGGCAAAGGTCACAGCGGCCTCAAAGACGTCTCCCTGCTCTTCGGCGCGGGCTTCCATAAAGCCGTCGTGATACAACTGGCTGAGCACGGGGGACATACCGTGGAAGCGCAGGCCGCCGGCGTGGTTGGGGGAGGGGATGAAACCGCTGCCCAGGGTGTACATCTTTGCCAGGGGGCAGATCTTACCGGTGTCACAAAAATCGTAGGCGAAGCGGCCGCGGGTAAAGCTGGGACAGGAGGCCGGCTCCACGGCGATGAAGCGGTAATCCGCCTCGCCCCGGAGCTTCTCTCCCATAAAGGGCGCGATGAGCCCGCCCAGATTGCTGCCGCCGCCTGCGCAGCCGATGATGATGTCCGGCTTGATGCCGTACTTATCCATGGCGGCCTTGGTTTCCAGACCGATGACGGACTGATGCAGCATGACCTGATTGAGCACGCTGCCCAGAACATAGCGGTAGCTAGGATTGGAGACGGCGACTTCCACTGCTTCGGAGATGGCGCAGCCCAGGCTGCCGGTGGTGCCGGGATGCTCGGCCAGAATCTTCCGGCCGACCTCCGTTTCCATGGAGGGTGAGGGGGTTACGCTGGCGCCGTAGGTGCGCATGACCTCACGGCGGAAGGGCTTCTGCTCATAGCTGACCTTGACCATATAGACCTTGCAGTCCAGGCCGAAATACGAGCAGGCCATGGACAGCGCCGTGCCCCACTGGCCGGCGCCGGTTTCAGTGGTGACGCCCTTCAGCCCCTGCTGCCGGGCATAGTAGGCCTGCGCGGCGGCGGAGTTGAGCTTATGGCTGCCACTGGTGTTGTTGCCTTCAAATTTGTAATAGATTTTCGCGGGGGTTTGCAGCTTTTCCTCCAGGCAGTAAGCCCGTACCAGAGGGGAGGGGCGGTACATTTTGTAGAAGGATTGAATCTCCTGCGGGATGGGGTAGTAGGCCGTGGTTTCGTCCAGCTCCTGGCGAACAAGCTCGTCGCAGAAAATGTCGCGCATCTCCTCGGCGGTCAGAGGCTGACCGGTACCGGGGTTAAGCAGAGGGGCAGGCTTGTTTTTCATATCGGCCCGCAGATTGTACCAGGCAGTAGGCATCTCGCTTTCGCTGAGATAAATCTTGTAAGGGATCTTGTCTGTGCTCATGATGTTGTTCTCCTTTTCTTCCGATTTTGACCTCAGAGACAAAAGAAAAAACCCTTGTCTCTGCACATGCAGGGACAAGAGCCTAAGCTCCTGCGGTACCACCCGGCTTGACGTTTTCACGCCCACTTCAGCGCGCAGACACGCGCCGGCCTTATGCTAACGGACAGCCAACTCCGTCTCCCATACTAAGGCTTGCGCCTGTTCTGTTCGCCCTCGCAAGTCCATTCCCCCGGAAATACGGCGCCACGATCGCACCATCCGTGACTCTCTTGATCCGTACCAGCCCGGGATACTCCTCTTGCTCTCCGGTTTAGCCACAATATAGCACCCTTTGCAGACCCTGTCAAGAGGGAATACGTACAACACGTTACCGCCAAAAAAAACTTCTCTGGAAAAAAAGATTGACAAATGCACGCTCCGGTGCTAAGATTGCCAAAGAATCCTGCGAAAGCGGCAGAGAGAATGGAGAAACGCATGAAGAAGCAGACCAGCATGATGATGAGCATGTGCATGGACATGGCTATGATGGCGATGCCCATGATGTGCTGCGCTCAGAATGCTGTGGCTGCCCAGATTGCTTTTGATTCTTGCGGAGTCTGACGATTGCCGCGAAGAGATTGCAAGGCCGGAAGCCATGGGCTTCCGGCCTTTCACTATTTTACAGGGAGATGGTGCTGTGATTAAACTCAGTCATATCAGCAAGGATTTCAGCAGCGGTCAACTCCGGGTCCACGCGGTCCAGGACGTGACGCTGGAAATCCGAGAGGGAGATATCTTTGGCGTGATCGGCTTTTCCGGTGCGGGCAAATCCACTCTGGTACGCTGTATCAATCTGCTGGAGCGGCCGGACACCGGCGAGGTGTGGGTAGACGGGCAGGAGCTGACCGGGCTGAGCCCGGCGGCGCTGCGCCAGGCGCGCCGTAGAATCGGGATGATTTTCCAGCATTTTAACCTGATGCCCTCCCGAACCGTGGCGGA
>CACZSJ010000005.1 GCA_902783825.1 Oscillospiraceae bacterium
GATCCACTCCAAAGCTTTGGAATAGCGGAACAGTTCGTCCAGATCCAATTCAATGGCGCTGCTGGGGCTTCCGACAGCGGGGAACACTGTAGTAAAACGTTTCAGACTTTCGTCCAGGTACACGGGGATTCCTTCTTTACAGCCAAAGGGGCACACGCCGCCGACAGGGTGACCAACCAGTTCCAATACCTCCTCGGGGGAAAGCATCTTTGCCTTAAAATGAAACCGGTCTTTGAACTTATGATTGTCGATGCGTGCATCTCCAGCGGCGAGAATCAGCATGCAGCCATCCGCTGTTTTGAAGGAGAGGGTCTTGGCGATCCTGGCCCCTGCCACGCCCAGTGCCTGGGCGGCGAGCTCTACAGTTGCGGAGGAAACATCAAATTCACGCACCCGATCTTCCAGACCGAGACTGCGGAAATAGGCGCGTCCGTTCACGATAGACATGTTATATCTCCAAATTTTCTCTGTTGATCCGGGGCAGTTGCCGGAGATCTGTTTCCTTTATGCTCAGGCAAACAACCTGGGCATGGAAACGCCGGACAACTGGGCCAGAAGCTTTGTGGGGAAACGATCACAGAAGCGGCGGAACTCCCGCACGCTTTCGTTGTAACCCGCAGATTCGATGGCAAGCTGCGCATCGGTGATGGCGGTGCTGTACTCTTTGATGCTGTCAGCATCGCGATCGCTTAAGGCGGTTCTCCCCAATTGATCCTCCAGAGTTCTGACGGCTTTGATCAGATCCTCATACTCTGAGTGGATATAGTCTGTGTTTCCCGGCGAATAGCTTACAGCCAGCCTCAGCCATTCAGAGGTGTTTTCCACATCCTCGGTGTCAAGCTGATAGTTATTTGCGATGGTGACCATACTGTTGGCGCAGTCGCTGATGTTGCGAAGTTGAGAAGCGATGCTTTTTTGTTCTGTGCCGTTGTAAACGACGCCATCATAAAAACCGTCGGAAACCGCCTGCGCTTTTCGGCCGAGCTTCACGTTGACCGAGAGAAGGGTAGAGGCAATCACAACGATGACGGTTAGAAACAAAGCAACGGATCTGCGTTTGAAAAAGTTCATAGAAAACTCCTTCCTTGTGGGGAGTGCTTAGCCCTTCATCTCCAGCAGCTTCTGCTTCAGCGCGCCTTCAATGCGGCTCAGCTCTTCTTCGGCCTGTGCACGGCGAGCGCGCCCGTCGTCCTGGATCTGGCGCACCTCATCCAGGGTGGCAATCAGCTCTTCGTTGGTTTTCTTGAGGGTCTCCAGATCGACAATGCCCCGCTCAGATTCCTTGGCGATGCTTACGCTGCCCTGGTGCAGGGTCTCCGCGTTTTTCTTGAGCAGCTCATTGGTCACTTCGGTTACCTCGCGCTGGGCCTTCATGGCCTGATCGGAGTGGTACAGGGACATGGCCATGACCATCTGGTTTTTCCACAGGGGAATGGTATTGACAATGGAGGTCTGGATCTTTTCCGCCATGAGGCTGTCGTTGTTTTGCACCATGCGGATCTGGGGCGCCATCTGGACGGAAATCATACGGGTCAGCTCCAGGTCATGGATCTTCTTCTCAAAGCGGCCGATCATGTTGGCAAAATCGTTGGCCGCTTGGGCATCCTCCGGCAGACCGCTCTGATTTGCTTTCTCTACATAGGCGGGCAGCTCCACATTGCGAAGATGTTCGATCTTCAGCTTGCCGGCGAGGATATACATGGTCAGCTCCTTCATGTACTCCTCGTTCTTTTCATACATTTTATCCATCATGCTGATGTCTTTGAGAAGGATGACTTCGTGCTGCTCCAGCGCCTCGACGATTTTGTCTACGTTGACTTCCGCCTTGTCATACTGGGCTTTCAGGGAAGCGAGGCTCTGGGTGCTCTTTTTGAACAGACCTTTCAGGCCCTTTTTCTCTTCTGCGTCAAAATTCAGGCCCTTCAGCTCAACCACGAGGTCGCCCAGCATGGCGCCGACCTCGCCCAGATCCTTGGTGCGGACCGTGGCAAGAGCGGCGTCAGAGAACTCGGAAATGTTCTTCTGCGCTGCGCTGCCGTAGTTCATGATCTGTTCGGTGTTCAAAACGTCGATCTTTTCGGAAAACTCCATAACAGCGGCCTGTTCGGCAGGGCTGAGGCTGTTCAGATCCAGCTTTTCTACCGGAGTTTCCTCAACTTGGACTTCCTCGGCAGGGGCGGGGGCAACGGCGGCTGCAGTAGCCGCATTGGGATCCAGCGTCAGAGAGGGGATGGTGGTCTTTTCTTCGCTCATGTCATTTTTTCCTTTCTAACAAATAGTTTTATCCATGATTCCGTGTGAACATGATGCTCATTGCGTGGCTTGGCTTACTTCAAAATCCTTATTGCCGGAAAGGCCTTCCCGGGCAAGCATGGTGTTCATCACCTGGATATCTGTTTCGATGTCCAGCGCCTGGTTTGCAAACAGAGAATCCAGACGTTTCTTGTAGGCTACAATGGCGGCATCCAGCATTTCGTTGATATTCTTCATGCTTTTGTCCAGGTTTTCGCCTTCGATTCCCTGCGAACTCATGCGATCGTATGCGTTCAGAAGCTTGATGGTTGTGGGCAGATAGTAGTTCATGAACTTTTTGATCTGGGGAATGTCATTGGGATCCTGGATGGCGTCCTGGGTGATCTTGTCTGTGATGCGCATAATCTCATTGATTTTGGTGCGCACTTCAGGATCTTTGATGGACATGTACAAGCGTCCCATCTCACTTAAGGCGCGGTTGCCCTCCTCAATGATCGGATCTATCTCAGGACCATAGCTCTTTTTGGCCGCGGTACTCGGCTTGACAGCCGGTCTATCCTGGGGAGCGGCCTCCTTTTGTTCACGCGCGGCCTTTCTTCCCACCGCCTTCCCCACAAGGTAGGCGACAAAGCTGCAGCTGCCCAAGGTAAACAACAGCGCCCAAAGCTGGTACATGGGCAGAATGGAAGAGAGAATGATCCAAGCAATGAGAAAACTGTATATAGATCCAACACCGGATCTCCTTCTGCGATTTCTGGCCAAAGGAGCTTCCTCCTTTAAATAATATGATCGTTTCATTTTATATCGAAATAATCTTGCCGTCAAGAGTATTGCAAATGAAAGCGCAGTTGTAGTATAATCTATCAAGTTTGGAATACGCTTGGTGTGCGTGAGGTGCCAATATGGTAAAAGTTGCTCCTTCTATTCTATCGGCGGATTTTTCCCGCCTGGGTGAGGAAATTGAACAGATCCGACTTGGCGGAGCCGATTACGTACATTTTGACGTGATGGACGGGCTGTTTGTTCCGAACATATCCATGGGAATTCCGGTGTTGAAGTCTCTGCGCAAGGCAACGGATATGTTCCTTGATGTACATCTTATGATCGACAGGCCTGCCCGATATGTGGGCGCTTTCTGCCAGGCGGGCGCGGATCTGCTGTGCTTTCATGTGGAGTCTGACACCAGGCAGGGGATCCTGGACGCCATGGAAGAGACGCGTGCGCTGGGAAAGAAAGTGGGTGTCACGCTTAAGCCGGGAACCTCGGAGCAGGAACTGATTCCTTTCCTCCCCTTGGTGGATCTGGTGTTGGTCATGACGGTGGAGCCTGGCTTCGGCGGGCAGAGCTTTATGGAGGATCAGCTGCCCAAAATTGCGGCGATCCGCGGGATGCTGGACGCAGTGAATCCCGGCTGCGAATTGGAAGTGGACGGGGGCGTCGATGCGCAGACTGCGGCCCTTTGCAAGCAGGCTGGAGCAAATGTCCTGGTTGCCGGCAGCGCCGTTTTCGGGGCGCAGGATCGTGTTGCGGCTATTGAGGCGATTCGCCTGGCATAGAATAGGAGTATGTGATATGGCTTTTTTTCCTGCATCTCTGGAAACCTTGATTGATAAATTCGCCTCTCTGCCGGGAATTGGCAGAAAAAGCGCCCAGCGTTTGGCCTTCCACGTGTTGTCGCTATCGGATCCGGATGCGAGGGCTTTTGCTGACGCCATTACCGAGGCAAAGGCAAGCGTGCATTGCTGCCGTATCTGCCAGAACCTGACGGAAGGGGAGATCTGCGCCATCTGCGAGAGTGAGCATCGAGACCGGAGTACCATCTGCGTGGTTTCGGAACCCCGGGATGTGCTCAGCATCGAACGGGGGCGCGAATACAACGGGACCTATCATGTGCTGCACGGGGTGCTGTCGCCCATGAGCCATGTGGGACCGGATGATATCCGCGTGAAAGAGCTGCTGGTACGTGCTGCGGAGGAAGAGGTGCAGGAGGTCATTATGGCCACCAATCCGGACACAGAGGGCGAGGCGACAGCCATGTACATCTCGCGTTTGCTCAAGCCCTTTCATATCAAAGTCACACGGCTTGCCTACGGGATTCCTGTGGGCTCCAACCTGGAATTTGCGGATGACGCTACCCTGAACCGGGCGATCGAGGGCAGAACGGAAATGTAATCCGCTTTTCCGACGTACGGCTTGCGCCGGACTAAACGGCGGCTGTTTCGGCAATACTGTGTGCGCGGTCATCCGGCCTGCCGAGACGCCGATAGCGCCGTACATAAGCAAATCAAAACAAGAATGGAGAAAAAATGGTATCAAAATTAAAAATCATTCCCCTTGGCGGACTCGGTGAAATCGGGAAAAACATGACCGCCTTTGAGTATGGAAACGACATCATCCTGGTGGACTGCGGCATGGGTTTCCCGGACGAAGACATGTACGGCGTGGACATTGTCCTGCCAGACTTCAGTTATCTGCGGAGCAACGCCTCTCGCCTTCGGGGTCTGATTCTCACTCACGGGCACGAAGACCATATCGGCGGTGTGCCGTATCTGCTCAGGGAGTTGGACGTGCCCATCTACACCATGCCCCTGACTGCCGCGCTGGTGCAACTGAAGCTGGAAGAACATGATCTGTTATACAATACGCAGATCTTTACCAAAAAAGCCGGCGACCGCTTTCGCCTGGGCTGCTTTGGCATCGAATTCATTCACGTCAATCACAGCATTCCGGACGCCGTGGCCCTGGCCATCAGCACGCCTTTGGGTACGGTGATTCACACAGGCGACTTTAAAATCGACGTGACGCCGATTTCCGGCAATATGATCGACCTTGTCCGCTTTGGCCAGTATGGCAACGAAGGCGTCTTAGCCCTGCTCAGTGACTCTACCAATGTGGAGAAGCCGGGTCATTCCGATTCCGAGCGGAAGGTTGGCGTCAGCTTTGACAAGCTCTTCAAGGGCTGTGACAAGAGAATCATCATTACCACCTTCGCGTCCAATGTGCACCGGCTGCAGCAGATTATTGACGTGGCGGCCAAGTATAAGCGTAAGGTGGGCATTACCGGGCGCAGTATGGAAAACGTGCTCCGTGTGGCCTCGGTTCTCGGGTACATGAACATTCCGGAAAATACGATCATGGACATCGACCAGCTTAACAAGCTGCCGCGTGATCGTGTGGTCATCATCTCTACCGGCAGCCAGGGCGAGGCCATGTCCGCCCTCTACCGGATGGCCTTTTCCGAGCATAAACAGATTCGCGTGGATTCCGGTGACCGGGTGATCATTTCTGCTTCGGCCATTCCCGGAAACGAAACCACCATCAGCCGGGTGATTGACGAGCTGTTCCACAAAGGGGCGGAGGTGATTTATGACCGACACACCGATCTGCATGTTTCAGGACATGCCTCTCAGGAAGAGCAGAAAATGATTCTGGCGCTGGTCAAGCCTAAGTTTTTCATCCCGGTTCACGGAGAGTATCGGATGCTGATCCAGCATGCGGAGCTGGGACGCATGATGGGCGTCCAGCCGCGAAATATCGTGATCGGGGAAAACGGCCGTGTCATTGAGATTTCCAAGAAAAGCATCAAGTCTGAGCAAAGTGTTCCCGCCGGTGCGGTTCTGGTGGACGGCGGACTCGGCGAAGTGGGTAACGTGGTCATGCGGGACCGGCATCGCTTGGCGGAGGATGGCATGATTGTGGTAGTCCTCCCGTATTCCTCCCATGATTTTACGCTGTTATCCGAGCCGGAAATCATTACCCGCGGCTTTATCTACGTGAAAGAAGCAGAGGAACTGATGGTGGAGCTTAAGCGTGTGGTCATGGAGACAGTTGCGTCCTGTGACATCCAGCGGATCACGGATTGGGCCACGATCAAAAGTAAAGTCAAAAACAATCTCTCCGGCTACCTGTATAAAACCACCAGGCGCAGCCCCATGATTCTGCCTGTGATCACGGAGATTTAATCTGCTTATCGTCTCTCGCTTTGTGGAGGCAAATGGAACAGACCCGAACCTGGTTCGGGTCTGTTTTTTTGTAAGATTGCCGGGAATTCTGTGGCGGACACGGAAATGAAAAAGACTACGATTTTAGTTGTTTCTGGGCGTTGTGCATGGTACAATAACAAAGAAGGATGAAGCTTTATCGGGCCTCATGCGCGTATGAGCGCTTTCGACGGCTGGCGCGAGGAAGACCCAAGCTCTCGAACTGCATCAAAATCAATTCATATAGAGGAGGCTATAGCATGTTGAAGATCCATAAAACCATCAAAAACACAGAGGCTGTTTTCGAACTGGATGGGCGTCTGGACACCACCACCGCTCCGGAGCTGGAGTTGGAGCTGCGGCAGTCTCTGGACGGCGTTGAAAACCTGATCCTTGACTTGGAAAAGCTGGAGTATATTTCCTCCGCCGGACTGCGCGTCCTGCTTTTGGCTGTCAAGCTTTTGCACAACAAGGGGACGATGAAGGTTGTGCACGCAAACGATTTGGTTATGGAAGTGTTTGAAGTGACTGGGTTTTCTGATATACTCACCATCGAGTAGGGGGGAGATTTGACGTGAGATCTGACATCATTGAGATCGACAACCAAGGAAGCGGGTTTGACAAAGCCCTTGAGGAGACCAGACGGGTCGCACAGCTGCAGGGACTGAATCAAAAGGATGCCGTTCGTCTCCAGCTTTGCACTGAGGAGATGCTCAGCCTGGCGCGCAGTGTAACAGGCGAGCTGAGAGCGTCCTTCTACCTGGAGGGCGAGGGCAAGAGCTTTGATCTGCACATGACCACCAAAACCGTTATGGACAAGGAGAAGCGTCATCAACTGATTTCTGCTTCCACTTCCCGGAAGAATGAGGCTGCCAAGAGCTTCCTGGGAAAGCTGCGGGACGCCTTTGAACAGGCGATGGCTGCCGAGGTAGACCACACCTATTATGAGCTTCCGGAAGCCGTTACAAAAGACGTTTCGTACACGTACATGGACGATCCGGAATGGGACGGGTATGAGCAGTCCATCCTGCGCCGCGTGGCGGATAACGTGAAGATCGCAATTCGAGGCGGCCTTGTCGACATGACGGTATCCAAGAGCTTTGATTGAAGGATAGGCCTTCGATGACGATTGTCAAGGCAGAAAAGGAGGCCGCGCTGGAGCTTGCCCTGTCGGGGCGGTTGGATACCACCACGGCACCGGATCTTGAGAAAACGCTGAAGGAATCTCTGGATGGTGTGCGTGAACTGACCCTGGATTTTCAAAGCCTGGACTATATCTCTTCGGCAGGCCTGCGCGTGTTGCTGGCTGCACAGAAGCAGATGAACAAGCAGGGCTCCATGAAAATCGTACATGTGGGTGAGACCATCATGGAGATTTTTGAGGTAACAGGATTTATGGATATTCTGACCCTTGAATAAGGGGGCTGTCAGGCGAGAGATATGAGTAAAAACGATGAGATGTTGAGACGAGTGAGAAGCAATCGTATGCTTCTCCCGTCTGGTTTTGCCGTACTTTCTGCGATGTCTTTAGCCAGCATCTGGCTGGCGTTTTTCAGCGGACTGGCCCGCTTGGAGACTGCCTGGATTTTCAATCTGGGCGCAGATATCCTTGGGATTTCCATTTGCACCGTTCTTTTCTATGGCTGTATGATGGGGAAAGATGGAAAAGAAGAGACGACCTATTTGTTCATTGCGCTTCTCTTTTCCAACGGTTTCGCCCTGTTTTTGGATGAGTGCGCTTGGCTGCTGCAGGGCGTTGCTTCGCTGCGGATGTGGAACACTCTTGTGAATGTTCTGTTCTATGCCAACGGCGTCATTCTGCTGTATCAGTTTTGGCGTTATATCCGCTCTGCGCTGGAGTTCCACGACAGACAGGCGGCGCGAGCCACCATTATCCTGCAAATCGCGCTGATTCCGGCAACCCTTTTGTGCTACGTCAATTTCTTCGCACCTGTCTATTTCAGCGTGGACGCCTCGGGCATTTACCGGCGAGAGGCGCTGTATCCTCTGTGCTATGCCTATGCGCTGCTCAGTATTGGGATTTTGCTTGTTAGCCTGTGGCGATCCAACGCCTCGAGGCATCAAAAGAACGTGGTGATTTCTTTTGTAACCTTGCCGATACTCAACGCGCTTCTTACTTACGGTACCTTTGGTATCTCCACTCAGTATGTGGCAACGCTGATAGCCATTGTGCTGATCTACAGCGTCCTCTTCTCGGATCGGAGCAAATCTCTGGCAGCGACCCAGACAGAACTGCATATGGCCACGCAGATCCAGGAAGCGATGATCCCGAATGTGTTCCCACCGTATCCGGATCGGATGGAATTTGACATTTACGCCAGCATGGATCCGGCCAAAGAGGTTGGCGGCGATTTCTATGACTTTTTCCTGATCGACGAGGATCATCTGGGCATCATCATGGCGGACGTGTCCGGAAAGGGCGTGCCCGCAGCGCTGTTTATGATGGCTTCTAAGATCTTGATCGGCAACAACGCTATGGCGGGAAAATCCCCTGCGCAGATTCTGACGGACGTCAATGAGGCGATTTGCGCCAACAATCGTGAAGAAATGTTTGTGACGGTATGGCTGGGCGTTTTGGAAATCTCCACAGGAAAGCTTACCGCGGCAAATGCCGGGCATGAATATCCGGCACTGAAGGCTGTAGACGGGGGCTTCACCCTGTACAAAGACAAGCACGGACTGGTGGTGGGCGCGATGGCCGGCGCGAAATACAGAGAGTACGAGCTGCAGCTGCAGCCGGGTGAAAAACTCTTTGTATATACGGATGGTGTGCCGGAAGCCACCGCTGAAGACAAGACTATGTTTGGTACCGAGCGGATGCTCGAAGCGCTGAATGAGGCCGCGGACGATACGCCGGAACAGGTGTTGAAAAGCGTTCGCCGGGCGGTGGACGCTTTTGTGCAGGGGGCGGAGCAATTCGATGATTTAACCATGCTTTGCCTGGATTACAGAGGGCCGGCGAAGGAGACGACAAGCGCATGAAAGAATTGAAGCTGGAAGCTGCTGTTGCGCATCTGGACAAGGTGCTGGCCTTTATTGATGAAGAACTGGGAGCTGCGGGCTGCCCGATGAAAACGCAAATGCAGATCGACGTGGTTGTGGAGGAAGTGTTTGTCAACGTGGCAAGCTATGCATACGCGCCCGGCACTGGTGACGCAGCCGTTGCCGTGGAGCTTTCCAATGCGCCCGCTGGCGTGACGATCACGGTTTCCGACAGCGGACGGCCCTATAATCCGCTGGCAAGACAGGATCCAGATATTACCCTGCCGATTGAGCAGCGGGAGATCGGCGGCCTTGGGGTTCTTATGACGAAGAAGCTGATGGATGAGGTTGCCTACGAATATCGGGACAGCCAGAATATCCTGACCTTGAAAAAGAGCTGGTAAAAGAGAGAGGAAAAGTCGATGAAGACCGAGTATAGAAATGACCCGACAATGGATTCCTCTGGTTTTGTACTGCTGGCTGACTATGTGCCGCATATCGTGCAGGAGATCCGGTATTATTCCACCTACAATTTTATCGGGGAGCGCATTGACGGATATGAGGAGCCTTGTGCGATCCTGACCATTGAGGCGGCGCGGGCGCTGAAAGTGGCCAGCAATGAGCTGAATGTACAAGGCTACCGCTTGAAGGTGTTTGATGCTTATCGGCCTGCCTGCGCGGTGAAGCATTTCGTGCTGTGGGGCATTGAGGATCAGGATATCCGGATGAAGCCCTATTTCTATCCAGATCTGGAAAAACAGGCGCTGTTTACGGAGGGCTATATTGCAAAGCAGTCCAGCCATAGCCGCGGCAGCGCAATCGATTTGACTCTGCTGGACATGAAGACTGGTCAAGAGCTGGACATGGGGAGCCCCTTTGATTTGTTCAGCCCGGTTTCTCACCCGGACTGCCGTAGCATCACGGAGGAACAGTATGAGAACCGGATGCTGCTGCGCCAGACCATGCTGCGAAACGGATTTCTGCCCATCGGCTGCGAGTGGTGGCATTTTTACCTGAAGAATGAACCCTATCCGGACACCTATTTTGCCTTTCCGGTTTCCTCAGCGTACTTGCGGCGTTAACGATGCTGGCTCTGCTGCGGGGATTTTGGTTCCCCAGCAAGTATCTCCCGGAACGGATCCGCTGAAAAATCAGAAAAAGGAGCCCATTATGTTTGAGAAAAAGCTGTTTCGCGCAGATATGATCCGTTGCGTGCTGTGCGCAGACGCGCCTTGTACCCATGCCTGCGGGAAGATTGACGTAGCGTCCATGCTGCGCAGCATCTGGTTTGATAATGAGAAGGTGGCGGCATCCCGACTCCCGGAAGAGAATCTTTGCGCCGCCTGTTCCGCGCCCTGCGAGGCGGCCTGCGTTCGTGCCCATGAGGTTCCGATCCGAAGGCTGATGGAGCGGCTGCACGACGAAGTGAAGCCTGCGCTGGAGCTCGGCGAGCCGCAAGATGAGGCGCGACTGCGCACGCAGCTGTGCGGCGTGCCGATGGAAAATCCTTTCCTGCTTTCCTCCTCAGTGGTGGGGAGCACCTATGATATGTGCGCCCGGGCTTTTGAGGCTGGCTGGGCGGGGGTGTCCTTCAAAACAATCTGTTCCTTTGAGATTCATGAGACTTCGCCACGCTTTTCTGCGATCACGGGCGATAACGGGAGCATCATCGGCTTTAAGAACGTTGAGCAGCTTTCCGATCACAGCGTGGCGGAAAACATGGAGATTTTCCGGCGGCTGAAGAAAAACTATCCTACCAAGTTTATTCTGGCCTCCATCATGGGACAGAATGAGGAGGAGTGGGAAGAGCTGTCTCGCCTGAGCCAGGAAAACGGCGCGGACGCCATTGAGCTGAATTTTTCCTGCCCCAATATGGCGGACGGCGGCTTGGGCTCGGATATCGGCCAGGTGCCGGAACTGGTGGAGCGATTTACCGCCGCGGCTCGTCGAGGGGCCAGCATTCCCATTCTTGCCAAACTCACGCCAAATGTGGCGACGATGAGTCCAGCCGCGGAGGCGGCAAAACGCGGCGGTGCAGACGGCATCGCGGCAATCAATACGATCAAAAGCATTGTCGGTGTCAATCCTCACACCTATGTTTCTGCGCCGGCGGTTCGGGGCAAGTCCGCCTTCGGTGGCTATAGCGGCAACGCGATCAAGCCCATTGCCCTGCGCTTTATTGCCGAGATGGGGAGAAATCCGGAGCTTTCCGTTATGCATCTGAGCGCCATGGGAGGCGTTGAAAACTGGAGCGACGCGCTGGAGTATATCCTTCTGGGCGCGGGCAGCATTCAGGTCACGACGGCGGTGATGCAGTACGGCTATCGCATAATCGACGATCTGAAAGCAGGATTGAATCTCTATTTGGCGGAGAAAGGCTTTTCCTGTGTGGCTGAGGCCCGTGGCCTGGGGCTTGATTCCGTTAGCGAAACCACGGAAGTGATGGAGCGCGACACGATCCTTTTTCCCAAATTTCATCGGGAGAAGTGCATCGGCTGTGGACGCTGCCAGATCTCGTGCGCCGATGGCGGTCATCAGGCGATTCGGCTGGATAGGGATCGCAAACCCATCCTGAACGGGAAAAATTGCGTGGGTTGCCACTTGTGCGTTCTTGTTTGCCCCCAGCGGGCGATTGGCTCCAGCCGGAAGCGGCTTGAGAAAAGGCATTGAAGAATTTGAACACACAAGGATCTTCCATGAAGCCAGGGACATCATACGAGATAACAAAAACGCGCACGCCGCAAAACTGCAGGCGATTAAAAAGATCAAATCAGGGACAGGATAGATGGAGTAAGTGCGCGCAATTATAGTGAAAAGAGTAATGTTGAGGCCGCTTAGCGGCCTCATTCTTACTTTTAGATCGGGATAACCCGGCAATGTTCCGCAGGATATAACGGTGCCAAAATAGTATTGACAAATTATATCGCGCACGATATAATTTAAAAGATCGTACGCGATATATTTGGGGGGATGTTGATGGATGATAAATATGCTGCACTAAGACTTAAGAATCAGCTTTGTTTCCCGCTGTATGCTGTCGCAAACATGATTACCAGGAAATATAAGCCACTTCTTGACAATCTTGATCTGACCTATACGCAATACATCGTCATGATGGCTTTATGGGAAGAAAAGAAGGTCAATGAGAAATTCTTGTGCGAAGCGCTTTGTCTGAAATCCAATACGATGACGCCGCTTTTGAAAAAACTGGAAGCCAAGGGATTGATTGAAAAAACAAAAGACCAAAGCGATGAGCGCAGGCTTGTAATCACCTTGACGAAGACCGGCGAAGAGCTGCAGGAGAAAGCCCTGTGTGTTCCGGAAACGATAGCCCAAGAGTTTCATCTCACCCGGGAAGAAGCGATTGCACTATATCGAATTCTCTATAAAATGCTGGATGAAGAAAAAGCAAGGACAGCAAATGACAAAATGTAAGAAAGGGGATAATCAGCATGAGTACAGTTTATGATTTTACAGTAAAAGACCGGAAGGGGAATGACGTAAGCCTGACAGAGTATCAGGGAAAGGTGCTCCTCATCGTCAACACGGCAACAGGCTGCGGATTCACCCCGCATTACGAACCGTTAGAAGCGATGTACAAAGAATTCAGGGAGAAAGGGTTTGAGATTCTGGACTTCCCGTGCAATCAGTTTGCGAATCAAGCTCCCGGCACAGAGGATGAGATTCACGAGTTTTGCACGTTGAAATTCGGCACGGAGTTTCCCCAGTTTGCTAAGATCGATGTAAATGGGGAATCTGCAGAACCTTTGTTTGCGTATCTTGCTACAGAGAAGCCATTTGCTGGATTTGGCAAGGGGATAAAGAATGCTGCGCTGAGTAAGTTTGCGGACATGAACAACAAGGCTTACGGCGAAAAGGCGTACATCAAGTGGAACTTCACCAAGTTTTTGGTCAATCGCAAGGGCGAAGTGGTCGCGCGCTTTGAGCCAACAGTAGATATGAAGGATGTTTATATGGCGGTGTCTGCTGAGTTGGATGTGGAAGTATAAAAGCTTGATTAGCATGAGCGCCCAAGGAAAGCGAGGTTATGCCGCATGAACATTCAGATTTTCGGAAAAGCGAAGTGCTTTGACACAAAGAAAGCGGAGCGATATTTTAAAGAACGTCGTATCAAATATCAGTATGTGGATGTCCTCCGCTACGGCATGAGCCGGGGAGAACTCAACGCGGTAAAGAACGCGGTGGGACTTGAAGCCATGGTCGACCATGGGGACGAGGATTATCCGTTGTTTCAGTATCTGGCCGGGATTGACGCGAAGATGGAAAAGCTGTTTGAAGTCCCGTATTTGCTGAAAACGCCTATCGTGCGCAACGGCAAACAGGCGACGGTGGGATATTGCCCGGAAGTTTGGAAAACATGGGAATAGCGAGCAAAAGGGAGACGCCCCATAGGTCTGTAAGCCTATGAGGCGTCTCCCTTTTGTTCCGATTAGACCAGGTTCAAAATCAGCGTGAGGACGACAAAAGCGAGGGCAAACCATTTGGTTGCCTTAGCAAGCTTTGCATCCCAGGTCTTGGCTTTTCCCTTGGACATAAAAGTCTCTGCGCCGCCGGAGATGGAGCCGGAGAGACCGGCGCTTTTCCCGCTTTGCATCAAAACGATCACGGTGACCGCCAGACCGGATAAAAGCTGAAGAACGGTAAATACGGTTTGAAGTGCAGACATATATATCAACCCTTTCGATCATCTGCCGCTGATTAGCTATATGACTATACCACAACGTCTAAGCAAATTCAAGCCTTTTTTTCTTTTTCCTGCATCAAAGATCCGGACGGAGCTGAATGTGGATATCACAGCGCTCTTTCCCCAGTATGTAGTGATAAGAAAGGGAGAGGGTGGTGCCGTTGAGATAGAAGGTGAGCGCGTCGGTATCGCTGTCCTCCAGCCAGCGCTCGAAGATCCAGGCGTCGGCTTCCCGGATGATCGGTACCACTCGATCTTCAAAAACCTCTACCGGCATAGATAAGAGGGGAGTGACCCCCGCATGGTAAAACTGTGTATCGTACAGCTCCAGAAAGTATTCGCCGCTTTCGGCATAGGTTAGGATCCCCCACACGTCACGCGTACCGTTCTTGAGGGTTCCTTTTCCGCTGTGGTTACGGATTTCCAAGCTGCCGCACCAGGAAGAATTCTCCAGACTGAGCGTTTCCGAGGGCTCCTTCTCAGCGGACGAGGGATCGCTTTGGCAAAGACGAATACCGCACTGCTGTAAACTGTGATGGTGTCTCCATCAAGAGAATAGCGCAGAAAACTGCCGTCGGAAAAGCACAGCTGATCCTCTGTATAGGTAAAGGGAGAAGGCCCAAACTGAGCAAATCGCGCAAGGCCGCTGCCGTCCTCGTGAAAGACCAGATACCATTCATCGTAGTCTTCCGAATCATCACTCATGCTCTCAGTGGTATAAGCGCGCAGTGTGTAATAACCGCTCAAGCCGCCGGATTCGGTTGCGGTTGTATCGGGATATTTTTCCACATGGATACCGTACTCCTGCCGGAGAACATGTCCGCGGATCAGGAAAAAGGCGAGGATCAAAAAGGCAAGGGCAAGCAGAAGCAACAGGATCCGCTTCCCTGGGGACAGCGATGCCGCGGCGTGCGTAGGATTCGACGTTTTCATATATAAACTCCTTTAATGCTTGTCCATATTATATGGGCGAACAGGGTATATTGCAAGTCCTGGCATAATTCGTGAAATTTTTGATAAAAAAGCTTTGCATTATGAAGCACATTATGCTATAATCGAAGAAAGGACCGGAGGGGGAAAATTATGCCATCTACGACCAAGGAAGCGCTCGCAAATGCCTTGCGCCAAATGATGACGATTAAGCCTATCGCAAAGATTACGGTGAAAGATCTCGTTGAAATCTGCGGGGTAAACCGGCAAACGTTCTATTACCATTTCGATGATGTGTACGACTTGCTTGAATGGGTGTTTGAGGAGGATGCCAATCGGGTACTGCCTCAAGAAATAGTCTACGATCATTGGACCAGAGACGTGATGGCGTTTATGGAATACCTGCAGAAAAACAGCGCCTTTACCCTAAACGTGTACAATTCTGACAGCCGGCTGTACATGCTCCAATATCTGGAAGGGAAGATGGAGATGTGCATTCGCAGCTTTACGGAAATTGTCGCCGAGGGCCGCAACATCTCCCAGCAGGATTTTGAATTTGTGGTGAAGTTCTACGCCAAATGCGCCATTGGTTTTATTTCCCAGTGGCTGGATATGGGGATGCAGCTTCCCAAAGAAATCACCACGGATCGCATTCTGTGCACCATGCAGCACAGTATAGAAAACATCCTGGATCGTTTTCGAATCGACGTGTAGCTTTATGCAACATAGCCCGGCTTGCCGGGCTATGTTTTTTTATCTAACTGTTCTCGCGTGTCTAGGAAGATAGCGGAAATGCTCAAAGCTTTTCCACGCTGTATTCAGATTCCAACACAAGAAAACTGGTGCGAAACAGCGTGTTGAGATTCCAGAAGCTGACGCCGGCAAGGCCGTATTCCTTGACCAGACGGTATTTGGCCTGCAGACTGCGCGCATCCTCAAACCATACCTCGTGCTGTCTGCCGCTGTCGTCCTGATAGCGGAAGAAGGGCGACTGGGCCTGGAGATCGTACTGAATGGCGACGCGCTGTCTGGCGGCAAGGCTGATCGCCTGCACGTTGCTCAACACCCGGGCGGCGCTGCCCTGCACAAAGGGAAGCGTCCAGTCGTAGCCGTAGTTGGGCACACCCATGAGGATCTTTCCCGCGGGCATCACCGACACAGCATAGTCCAGCACGCGCTTGACCATGTGCAAGGGAGACACCGCCATGGCGGGGCCGTAGGTGTAGCCCCATTCGTAGGTCATCAGCACGACATAGTCCACGGTTTTGCCGTGAAAGGCGTAGTCGTGAGCGGCATAGAGCAGACCCTGCTGGCTGTCGGAGAGCTTCGGCGCCAGGGCGCTGACCACTAAATAACCCAGGCCGTGCAGCCTGTCAGTCAAGCGCTGTAAAAATTGGTTATAGCTGTCCCGATCAAAGGGATAGACGTATTCGAAATCCAGATTGACGCCGCGGTATCCGCCTGCCTCCAAGATCTGTTCCAACTGGCTGAGCAGCCGACTCTGTATGTCCCCATCGGTGAAGACGGCGTGTGCAACATCGCTGGAGAAACCGCCCTGCTCCCGCAGATTGGTCAAAGTCAGCAAATTGGCAACCTGCTGC
>CACZSJ010000006.1 GCA_902783825.1 Oscillospiraceae bacterium
GCGGGGAGCGTCAGCTTCGTGCCCACCTTCATATCGTTAAAGTTCACGATCTTGTTGGTGTCTTTGATCCACTGCAGATTGGCAGCGTAATCGATCCCCAGCTTCTGGCAAATGCCGTAGATCGTGTCTCCCGCTTTCAGGGTATATTCCTGCGTATTGTCCGCAAAGGCAGTCCCCGACATGCCGCCAATCAGTGTAAGTACGAGACAAAAGCTGAGCAGCATGGTGACCAAACGTTTCTTCATTTGAATATCCTCCTAATCGACGTCTCCAGTCAGCGTCGAAATGATTACACAAATTTTCTAATTTGTAACAACTTAGTTGCATTATATTGCAAGTCTTTGAAATATGCAAGAGCCATTTTATAAAAATTAAGAAAAAAATTTTTCCAGCCGGATGGCGACGCTCCTGTCAGTTTTCTTGATGCCGCCTCCCTTCATCTACCTCTTGTTCTTTTGATACAGAACCCAGAGTCCCTTCAGCAGCAAATCGTTGTCATAGCAGATCTCTCGCTTGCAGTGCGGCAGAATGAAGCGCGCAAGCCCTCCGGTAGCAATCACGTTGCAGGAATAGCCCAGCTCTTCCTCCATCCGCTCCACCATGCCGTCTATGGCCGCAGCTGTGCTGAATACCGCGCCGGAGAGCATGGCGTCCACCGTGTTGGTGCCGATGACCTTCCTGGGCGCCACCAAGGAGATATCCGGCAGCAGGCTGGTGCCGGAAGACAGCGCCTCATAGGACAGCTGCAGTCCCGGCGTGATGGCGCCGCCCCGATATGCGCCGTTTTTGTCGATTACCACAATGGTGTTGGCCGTCCCCATATCCACAACGATGGCTGGGGTCCCATAGTAAGTCATAGCCGCCACGCTTCCCACTACAATGTCCGCCGCCAGGGTCCCCGGGTCGTCAATGCGGACGTTCATCCCGGTCTTCATGCCCGGTCCCACAATCATACAGTCCAGTCCCGTAACCTTCTTGATGGCTGCGGTCAGTACTGAGGTCACCGGCGGCACAACCGAGGAGAGGATGGAACCGGCAAAGCCGCGGGAATCGATCTCGTAAAGATCCAGAATCTGCTGAATCCGAATGGCATATTCCGCCGAGGTGGCGTGCATATCCGTGTGCAGGCGCACCGTGTTGAGAATTCTTCCCTCCTCGATGCAGCCCAGGACAATGTTGCTGTTGCCGATGTCGATGCCAAGAATCATATGCATCCCCTTTCTCGCCGTCTTCGGCGCCTGTTTTCAATTGCGAATGCCGTGGTGGGTCACGGGACTTGTCGTGTCCAGGGGCAGGAAGGTGTAGCCATTGCGCAGCCCCCAGCTCAGCACCTTCTCTACTGCGTTGATGCTGAAATCCTTGATGTCATGCTGCAGCACCACGGATACCCGGCGGCCGGCGCAGCCTCCGATGATATTATCGACGACGGTCTTGGTTTCCGTGGTTTCCCCCGCATCGCCGCTGGTCACGTTCCAGTCAAAATAGCAGTAGCCCATGTCCGTCATAATCTGCGCCAAGCGGGACATGATGCCCGGATTGAAGCTGCTAACCGTATTGGAGCTTCCTCCCGGAAAACGGAACAGCTTGGTATAGCTTCCCGTCTGGCGGTAAATCATCGCTTCCGTGCGGTTGAAATCCGCCAGGAAAGCTTCCTCGCTGGAATAGATATCATAGTAGTTATGGCTGGCTGTGTGGACGCCGATGCTATGCCCCTCCCGGAAGGCTCTCCCCACCATGTCCTCATAATCGGGATTAAGACAGGTTACGAAAAAGGTCGCCCGCACATTGTATCGGGCCAGCAGATCCAGCAGCTGCCCTGTGTAGATGCCGGGGCCATCGTCAAAGGTCAAGTAGATCACATAGCCCTCCGGCTCAATCGTCTCGGGGGCGCTCACCGACTTGACATGCACGGTTCTGGTGGCGCTCACCGTCTCCCCCAGCTGGTTGGAGATGGAATACTGCAGCGTATAATCGCCCTCACGATAGGCCGTCACGTCCCCTTCCACCTGTACAAACTCCGTCAGGTCGTTGCCCAGGCTGTCTATCGCCCGATAGCCGGGATCGGAAAAGGCAAACTGGGCGTCGATTTCGATTTCCTCTCCGCCTTCCAGCTGGATCTCCGGCCGGGTCACGGTGTACTCCAAGGGCCGCACGACTTCGGCCACGTTGCCGGCGGCGTCGCTCACCCGATATTCCACCCGATCCTCATAAAGAAAAACCTCTACCTGATCTGTCAGTTCGCCATCGCAATCGTCCATTGCCGTGTAGCCCTCTTCCTCATAACCGGTAAACCAATTGGGAGTATAGCCCTCCATGTACTCCAAACGAATCTCCGGCGGTGTGTCATCCACCACGTGCACGGTACGGATCGTACTGTAATCGAACAAGTAGCAGTGGGCGGTATAGCACAACTCATAGCTTCCCAGGGTTTCGGTATCCACCGCGCCGCTGACCATAACAGGCAGCTCGGTCTCTCCTTCTCCGCTGAGACGCCCAACGCTGACCGCCCGGCAGCCCGGGTCTTCATAGGGCTGTCCATAGCTGACGCTGATCTCCGTACCGCCCGTCATGTAAAAGCGCACATGCCGACCGTCGATCAAAAACAGCGCCGCCGCAATGCCCAGCGCGCATGCCAGCAGGATTCCAACGATCCGCCAGACGCGCTTTCGTATATTCTTTTCTCCCGGTGCGTGCTCCTGCTTCATCCCATGCCTCAAACTGCTTAAAATTATGTAACCTCATTATACACCGTTTTCGCGAAAATGGAAGAAAAATTTTCATAAATTTATAATTTTTAAGATTTTTCCCGTTTTTTCGCCGAGGATTTCCGCCCCTGTTACCCGGCACGAGATACATTGCGCATTATTTTTATTGATAATCAGGTAAAAATATGGTAGATTGGGTGGGTCAAAATTACAATCTCTGCGGCAGCCAGCCGCAGGAAAGGACGGAACATGAAAAACACAGAGAAAACCATGGACAAAATTGTGGCCCTGTGCAAAAACCGCGGCTACATCTTCGCCGGCTCCGAAATCTACGGCGGTCTGGCCAACACCTGGGACTACGGTCCTTTGGGTGTGGAGCTGAAAAACAACGTCAAGCGGGCCTGGTGGAAGAAGTTTGTGCAGGAAAACCGCTACAATGTGGGCCTGGACGCAGCCATTCTGATGAACCCCCAGACTTGGGTAGCCTCCGGTCATCTGGGCGGCTTCTCCGATCCGCTGATGGACTGCCGGGAATGCCACGAGCGTTTCCGCGCCGACAAGGTCATCGAGGACTGGTGCGCCGAAAACGGCGTAACGCTGGATAAGCCCATCGACGCCTTTTCCCAGCAGGAGATGTCCGCCTTCATCGAGGAGAAGAACGTTCCCTGCCCCTCC
>CACZSJ010000007.1 GCA_902783825.1 Oscillospiraceae bacterium
ACGGTGTTCAGGGAATACTGCAGGGCCTGGCCGATGGTCACGATGCCGAAATAGCCGCCGCCATCGTTGGAGGGGTACCAGCTGGTTCCTCGCAGATGGATATACGGAGAGTCGTTGACCACGGTGGTGGGCGTGATCAGGCCTTCGTTTACGGCAGGACCATAAGAAGCGATGGGCTTGATGGCGGAGCCGGGCGAACGCTGGGCGCCGCCATAGTCGTAGCCGTCCACCGACATGGGCACAGCCCGGTTGAGAACAAAGTTTTGGGATTTGGGACCAACGCCGCCGCTGAGGGCTTTGATGGTGCCGTCATAGGGACTCATGACGACAATGGCGCTCTGGAACTGCTGGCGGCTGTTGGTGCGGGGCATGGAAGAATAGTCAGTATATACCGTATCCACAGCCGCCTGAATCGAAGGATCGATGCAGCTATAGATCTGGTAACCGCCGTTATACAAAAGCGTGCGGGCAGCGGAGCGACTGATACCCTTGAGATCCATCAGATCCTTGGTTACGTCGTTGATGACCACCTCTTCATAATAGGTGTAGATCTCCTGGGTATATTCCTCGCCGGGGGTATGGATAAAGGCAAGCTCTTCCTCCACGGCAGCTCGATAGGTGTCGTAGTCGATATACTCCTGCTCATACATCTCCCGCAGAATGGTTTCCTGGCGGTCCTTGTTATTCTGTTCGTTGTAGAAGGGGTCGTAATAGGTAGGCTTGTTGGTGATACCCACGATGGAGGCGCATTCGGCCAGGCTCAGATCCTTAACGTCCTTTCCGAAATAGGTGTGCGCCGCCGCCTGCACGCCCCAACAGCCCTCGCCGAAGTAGACCGCGTTGAGATACCATTCCAGGATCTCCTGCTTGTCGTACTTCTTTTCCAGCTCCAGTGCGCCAAAGATTTCGGACAGCTTGCGCTGGATGGTGACCTGATCCTTGCCGGTCAGGTTCTTGATGAGCTGCTGGGTGATGGTGGAGCCGCCGTAGCTGGTTTCCATCCGGGCAAACATTTCAACGAAGGCGCCGGAGGTTCGATACCAGTCAACACCTTTATGCTGATAAAAGCGCTTGTCTTCAATGGCCACCAAGGCCTGCTCCAAATAGGGGGGGATATCCTCGTAGTCCACCCAGATTCGTTTCTGAGCGCCGGCCAGCGTCACCAACTCCTGCCAGTCGCCGGAGGAGTTTTGGTACCAGATGGTGCTGGATTCGCTGAGCTGATAATCCTCCAGTGACAGGTCCATTTTCGGTGTCAGGAAGGATTTGACGTAATAGGCAAATACACAGGTGAACAGCAGGCCTGCCACCAGAAAAATCAACAGGATGGAGCCGAACACCTTAAAAACGGTTCCGACAACGGAGGACGCAGCGTCAACCGTAAAGCCGGCGGCCTTGAGCATCATGCGGCCGCTGCGCTTTTTCTTGGGATGATCCGCCTGGTTTTCGGGCATGGGATTGGCGTTCAAGCAAGCACCTCCTTTTTACGGGGAATCAAAAAAGGAAAAACCCATTACAGGCTTTGCTGGCATATTATAGCACAGATTTTCCTGCTAAGGTAGAGAAAATGTAAATATTTATAAAGATTAAGAATTACGCGTCGCCCACCTGGGGCGCCTCTGTATATTCTGCCAAAAAAAAGAAATAATTATCACAGGAGACGCAAAAAACAGAAAGAGGGAAGCGAGGAGGCCAATATGGAGGGATTTCGTTTCAAACTGGCGCTGCTGATGTGCCTGGTTGCAGCGGCGCTGTATACCGGAGTAGAGGCCTGGCAGGCGTTGCGTCCGGCCCGGGAGAACAAACTGCCTCAGGAGGTATACGCCCGTTTTCTGGCCAGAGCGGATTCGGCGGAATACTATCTGAAGAACAGCGGCGATTACGTGGCGGTCTACGATGACAGGCGAGCCAGAGAGCCGGTTTCCGTGACCGGCATCGAGCTGGACAGCCTGCGGGGAGCAGATCGGGCGATGGTGGAAGAAGGGATCCCGGTTATCGACCGAAAGGAGCTGTTGCTGCTGCTGGAAGATTTGGGCTCCTAAACAGGAAGCTATTGATTTCTGGAGCGGCATGGGGTAAAATAAAAACATCCCAGGTCGGAGGTGCATACCATGAGCGAGGAATTCGGAAGCGATTTTATCACCATCATCGATGACAACGGCGAGGAGTTCGAGCTGGAAGTGCTGGACTCTATGGATTACAATGGGGAAAGCTATATGGCTTTTCTGCCCGCCAACATGGATGAGAACGATCCAGACTATGGCATCATCATTTTGCGCGTAGTGGAAGATGAAAAAGGCGAGGAGCTGTTTGAATCCATTGACGACGACGACAAGCTCCAGGATGTGTACGAGCATTTTATGGTCCTCCTGTTCGATGAGGACGAGGAAGAGTAATGCTCCGGACAAGCGCCGCATAGACTATGAGTAAGGTTCCTGCTGTGTGCGTGTCGTCTTTTGACTGCGTGGCTCATTAAACCCACATCTCTTATATGGGATGCCGATTTGAGTCTGCGGATTGCAGGCCTCCCGGCTTCGGCCGGACGTTGGAAGCAGCGAAACAGAACTTAGGCGACCCACCTGCCCAAACGTGCAGGTTATAATGGAGCCAGCACGGCATTTGCGGGACGCCCCCTCCGGCGCAAGTCGGAGGGGGTTTTCCCGGTTTGAGAGCAAAAGGGCCGGTCCGTTTATTCGGACCGGCCCTTTTGCGGCAGGATGGCCGCATACGGCTCAGGGAACCAGTGTGTAGGCGATGGGGACATCAAAGGGCGCGAACAGGCTTTCCGGATCGAAGGTCTCCGGCGTCATGGCGCCGATGTGGTTTGTGATTTCCACCTGACCGTCCTCTTGCAGCTGATACTCGTACCATTCCAGGATCTCCGTGCTGTAGCCGTCTGCTCCGATGCGGTAGACAAGAACGCCGCCGCTGGCAGCGCCGCCACTGGCGCAGACAGTGAAGCAGCTCTGTTCCCCGAAGCTGACCGAGGCGCGCTCACCCAGGGCCTGTTCTTTGCACAGGTAGTGAAAACGGCTGCCGTCAAAAGCATAAATGCCGATGGGCTGGCACAAACCATCTTCTCCTACAGCCATCACCAGCTCCGGGACACCGTTGCTGTCAAAATCGTATTCACCCCAGTACAGCTGGAGACCATCATACTGATTGTACAGATAATTCGTGATGGAGTAGTGGGGAATCTCCGGATGCTCCTCTTCCCGAAACTCGCCGGGTTCGGTGATGCACACGATGCGGTATTCCTTCCGCAGCGCCTCCCGAGCGGCCTCATAAGCCGCGGCGTCATAGACCGGGGCAGGGCTGGGCTCCGGCGTGCTCTCCGGACTGGGGGTCTGGGCAGGAGCTTGGCTTGGAATCGGCTCGGCGGCCATCGACGGGGAAGGGCTGGGGCTGGGCGCGTCTGAGGCGGCCGGAGGGGGAGAGGGCGCGGCGCCGCAGGCGCCCAGGGTCAAGGTCAGAAGGAGAACAAGCGCAAGTGTGAGAGAAAAAGACTTCATAGCAAGAGCCTCGATTCCACAGAATGTCTCTATTATACAACAAAACCGACGCAAAGGAACAGCTTTTTCGTTTTTTTAACAGGAAAAGAAAGGCGGAAAAGCCGCCGACAACGAACAAGAGGCGGTCGCCAGACCGCCTCTTGTTCGTTGTATGGAATTGCGATGATTACACGATGCCCTGGGCCATCATGGCCTCGGCAACCTTCAGGAAGCCGGCGACGTTAGCGCCAACCATCAGATCGCCGGGTTTGCCGCACTCTACGGAGGCGTCATAGCAGGCCCTGTAAATATTCTTCATAATGCCCTGCAGCTTTTCATCCACCTCTTCGAAGCTCCAGCTCATGCGGATGGAGTTCTGGCTCATTTCCAGACCGGAGGTGGCCACGCCGCCTGCGTTGGAGGCCTTGCCGGGGCTGTACAGCAGACCGCTGGACTGCACCAGCGCAATGGCTTCCGGCGTCAGGGGCATGTTGGCGCCTTCGAACACCGCCATGCAGCCATTGTCGATCAGCGCCTGGGCGCCCTTCTCATCCATCTCGTTCTGGGAGGCGCAGGGATGGGCGATGTCGCACTTGACGTTCCAGATCCCCTTGAAGCCGTCGTGATACTCAGCAGTGGGCACTTCGTCCGCATAGACGCTGATGCGGGCCCGGCGGCGCTGCTTGATATCAAAGAGCTTTTTCAGATCAATGCCGTTGGGATCGTATACGTAGCCCTGGGAGTCGGACATGGCGACCACCTTGCCGCCCAACTGCATGACCTTCTCCGCGCAGTACTGGGCTACGTTACCGGAA
>CACZSJ010000008.1 GCA_902783825.1 Oscillospiraceae bacterium
GCCGCGGATCATAACCACAGAGTGCTCCTGCAGGTTGTGGCCGATACCGGGGATGTATGCGGTGACTTCGTAACCATTGGTCAGACGCACACGGGCGATTTTACGCAGCGCGGAGTTGGGCTTTTTCGGCGTCGAGGTACGAACCGCCGTGCAAACGCCTCTCTTCTGAGGGGAGCTCAGATTGGTCTCCTTGTTCTTCAGGGTGTTCAGACCCTTCTGCATCGCAGGAGAAGTAGACTTATAGGTGACCTTTTCTCTTCCCTTTCTCACCAGTTGGTTAAAAGTTGGCATTGTTTTCCTCCTTTCTTTCAGATTCTTTTCGCTCAAAAAACCGGGGATTTCCCGGCTTTTCGGCCTGTCTTGCGGCAAAGCGCGCCAAATGAACGCACCTATGCCACGCAAATGTGAATTTTAGCATATTACACAATTTAAGTCAAGAATTTTTGTTAAATAAATTTATTCCCCTTTTTCCTGGAAACCAGTGCAGCCGCCGCCTCCCTTCAGCTGTTTTCCTTGCTTGACGCGAAGGGATCTGATATAATGGCCGCGTATGGATTTCCATCCGACATATCCGCTTATCCCTGCGCATAGGAAGTAGGGATGCTGACGATAGAAGGAGTCTTTGCTATGACTGTTCGCGCATATCTGGCCATTGCCCTGTGCAAGGCCCTGCGTTTGATTTCCCGCCTGCTGCACCGAGGCGGCACCGCCATGCCCGGCCGCTATGCCCTGCGGGTCTGCCCGGAGCTTCTGGCGATTCTGGCCCGGCAGGTGAAGACCGTGGCCATCACCGGCACCAATGGAAAGACCACCAGCTCCCGTATGCTGGAGGAAGCCTTCACCCGGCAGGGCTTTTCCTGCTTTGCCAACCGCTCCGGAGCCAATCTGATCAGCGGCATCACCACGGAGTTTGTGATGAACTGTAATCTTGGCGGTCGGATGCAAAAAGAGTATGCGGTAATCGAATGCGACGAAGCCGCCGCCCGGACCGTGTTCGGGCAACTGCGTCCGCGGGTCATTCTGGTGACCAATCTCTTCCGGGATCAGCTGGACCGCTACGGCGAAGTCAGCCACACCCTGGAGAATATCCGCGTGGCTATCCAAGGCGCGCCGGAGGCAATCCTTTACCTGAATTCTGACTGCTCACTGACCTCCTCTCTGGCAGAAACGCTGCCCAATCGCTGCGTCTTTTTCGGCATCGACCAGGGGGCGATCCCTTCCCGGGAAAAGCCAGCCCTTTCCGACGCCACCCACTGCATCCGCTGCAAAACAGAGTACGAGTACGACTACATCAGCTATGGGCATCTTGGCGGCTTTCGCTGTCCCCGCTGCGGCTATCGGCGTCATGCGGCAGACTACGCAGTCACCGATGTGCTTGCGCAGAATGCGGACGGCAGTTCTCTGGTGATGCGCCTGCGGGGCGAACAAGCCCTGGTGGAGGTGAATCTCCCGGCGCTGTACAATGTATACAATGCTGCCGGTGCTCTGGCTGCAGCTGTGGAGATGGGGGTGCAGCCCGCGGTGGCCATTCAGGCGCTTGCAGGCTTCCAGTGCGGCTTTGGCCGGATGGAGCGTTTTGATCTGGGCGGCGGCGCCAGAGTCATGCTGGTGAAAAACCCCGCCGGCTGCAATCAGGTAATCGAGTTTTTGCAGAACATTCGAGAGCCTTTCCTGCTGGTGATCTGCCTCAACGACCGGCCGGCCGACGGTACCGACGTGTCCTGGATCTGGGACGCAGATTTTGAAGGGCTGACCGCCATGGCAGGACGACTGCGCCAAGTCATCGTCTCCGGCGATCGGGCCGCCGACATGCAGGTGCGCATCAAATACGCGGGTGTGGACGAAGCATATATTCACCAGGAGCGGGATTACGAAGCCCTGATCAAAACCCTTGCCAAACAGGACCTTCCCGTTTTCCTGATGCCCACCTATACCGCCCTGCTGGAGCTGCGGCAAGTGCTGGTGCGCCACTGCGGCGGCGCGGAATTCTGGGAACAGTGAGGTGCGCGTCATGGAACTGAGAATTTGTCACATGTACCCGGACGTGCTGAACCTTTACGGCGACGGCGGAAATATCCGCTGTATGAGCCAGCGCCTCCGCTGGCGTGGCATCGGCGCGGAGATTACCCGTCTGCCCATCGGCTCCGCCGCCAGTCTGTCCGGCTATGATCTGGTTTTTATCGGCGGCGGGCAAGACTTTGAGCAGCAGGTGCTGCTGGAGGATCTGCACCGGGGCAAGGATCGGGAAATCCGTGCCGCCGTGGAGGATGGGCTTCCCTTTTTGGCCATCTGCGGTGGCTATCAGATGCTGGGCAGCTACTACGAAACCTACGACGGCCAGCGCTGTGACTTTATCGGTGCGCTGGACCTGTACACCGTGGGCTCCTCCACGCGCATGATCGGCAACTATAGCTTTCAATGCGGAGAAAGCTCCGGCGGCAGCGTGGTGGTAGGCTTTGAAAATCACAGCGGCAAAACCTGGTTGGGCAGCGGCCTGCAGCCTTTGGGTACCGTTCTCAGCGGTTACGGCAACAATGGTCAGGATGGCAGTGAGGGCGCCCGCTACCAAAACGTTTTCGGCACCTACAGCCACGGTCCCCTGCTGCCCAAAAACCCCGCTCTCTGCGACTTCATTCTACTGACTGCTCTGGAGCGGAAATACGGCGCGGCCGAGCTGGTGCCTCTGGATGACCGTGCAGAGCTGGCCGCCCACGACGAAATGCTCAAACGCCTGCGCTGAACACGAAAGAAGGTCCCCATGAAGCACGTTGATCTCCATGTGCATACGACTGTCTCCGACGGCAGCTGCAGCCCTGCGGGCGTGGTACGTCTTGCCAAGGACGCGGGGCTATGCGCCATCGCCATCACCGATCACGACTCGGTCTCCGGCTATGCCCAGGCCGCCGCTGCCGGTGAAGAGCTGGGCATAGAGGTGGTACCCGGTATTGAGATCAGCACCCGCTTCCACGGCCCCGTACACATTCTGGGTTACTGCCTTGATCCTCAGTCGGACAAGCTGCAGCCTGTACTGGACTGGGTGGTGCAGGATCGGGACGCGCGCAACCGGAAAATGGCTGAAAAAATGGCCGCAGACGGGATCCCCATCAGCTATGCGTTGCTGCAGCAGCGCTACGGCGCGGTGATAGGTCGTCCCCATTTTGCCGCCTTTCTGGTGGAGCAGGGGCTGGCAGAGAGCGTACAGGATGCTTTCGACCGCTATGTGGAAAAAGGGCAAAAGTATTATTACCCCCGAAACTTTCTGAGCATCGAGCGTTCCATTGAAATCATCCGCCAGGCTGGCGGGGTACCGGTTCTGGCCCACCCCTTTCAATACCGGCTGGACGAGCGGGGGCTGCGTCAGTTAATCGAGCATTGCATCGCCAGTGGACTGCAGGGCATCGAGTGCAGCTATTTCGGCTACAGCCCGGAGCAGCGGAACCGTCTGCTGGCCCTGGCCGAAGAATACGGATTGCTTCCCACCGGCGGCAGCGATTTTCACGGCAGCGCCAAGCCTCAGATCCCCATAGGCGGCTGTCTCCCCGTCCCCTATGCTTGGCTGGAAGCGATCCGGGAGCTTGCCGGGAAATAGGCCGGGTATTTTTCTTCGTTCCCCGTGTATTTCCCAGCGGATTTTGACAAAATTCTCGCCTCTCTTCGCGTATACTGGTACGCGGAGGGAGGCGAAGCTATATGAAACGGCTTCTGTTGACGCTGCTGAGCTTGCTGCTGCCCCTGCTTCTGAGCACCTGCGTCAATCGGGAGGAGCCCCCGGCGCCCAACTACCTGAGCATGATGGAGGACGCCGCCCTGGTCGGAGATCGGGAGGCGGGGCATCTGGCGGAGTA
>CACZSJ010000009.1 GCA_902783825.1 Oscillospiraceae bacterium
ACCGGCGCCAGACCGGACTGCAGGGCCAGATCCCGCAGGCGCTCTTCCTCCAGCAGCCAGCGGAGAAAGGCGCCGATGTCCTGGAGGGCATGCTTATCCTGGGCGGTGACCGCCAGGCAGCGCAGCTGGGCGGGGCAGTCCTCACTGCCCTGGCTGCCTGGCAAGGGCAGCAGCTGACACGCGCTCAGCTCCAGCCCCGGAAGGCGGGAAGAAGAGACGATGGCGCAGGGGAGCTGCCCCGCCTGAACCAGCCGGGCCGCGGAAACGTCCCGGGAGACCAGCCCACGGCGGAAGGCGGCCATCGCCAACAGGTTATAGACCTCCTCATAGGCTTCGTTTTCCGAATCGAGCTTTTCCACGGCATGGAATGGCGCGCCCCGCTGCCGCAGCAGCTGGGCGAAGAGCGGCGCGAATTCGTCCGCGCTGCAGTAGGGCAATCCGGTCTTTTGGCCATAGACGGCGGCCTGCGTAAAAACGGTTTCCAGCTTAAGGGGGGCGCGAACGGTCTCCGGGCGGATGCACAGCAGCGGCACCGAGGCGCCCAGGGGGTAACAGCCCTTGCCCAAGGCGGCTTCGCTCTGCCGAGAGAGGGCGCCATAGTCAGGGGCGGCCCGGTTCAGCTCACCGGACAGATCCTGCAGCAGGCCCTGCTCGGCCAGGCGGCAGGCGGCGGCCTGGCTGCACAGCAGCAGATCCGGCAAGGCTCCCGGCTGCAGACCGGCCAGGCTCTCCTCGCTGGGCAGGATCCGCAGCTGCACGGGCGAAGCCCGGGAGGAGAGCTGCTCGTTGTATTCTCTTAGCAGCGCATACACAGCCGGGGCGGCGGGATCTCCCTCCACGTACCAAAGCTGGATGGCGGCAGGCTGCTCCCGGGCGGCGCTGCCGCAGCCGCACAGGGCGAGGCAAAGCAGCAGGATCGACAGACGAGAAAAAAGCTTGATCTTGTTCATGGGCGTTCTCCGTGGTATAATGACCGGGCCCGGCGGGAGCCGAAGACATTCGCCGGGGCGGAATGCCTGTGAAACGGGGGATACGATGAGATACCAGGCGGTTTTGTTTGATATGGACGGCACGGTGCTGGACACCCTGACGGATTTGCACCGGGCGGTCAATCGCAGTCTGGCGCAGTTTGACCTGCCGCCGGTGGAGCGGGAGACGGTCCGGGCGGGACTGGGCAACGGCGCGAATCGGCTGCTGCACGCCTGCCTGCCGGATCAGAGCGAGGAGACCGTGCAGCAGGTGCTGGCCTGGTATCTGCCCTGGTACGAGGCGCATTGCCGGATCGAGACCCGGCCCTATCCGGGGATCCTGCCGTTGATGCGGCGGCTGAAGGATGCGGGCGTCCGGCTGGCGATCATCTCCAACAAGGGCGACGCAGCGGTGCGGGAGCTGGCGGAGGCCTTCTTCCCCGGCCTGCTGGAGACCGCGGTGGGGGAGAGTGCCACCGTGCGCCGCAAGCCCAACCCGGACGCGGTGCTGGCCGCGGCGGACCAGATGGGTCTGTCGGTGGCGGACTGCGTCTATGTAGGAGATTCGGAGGTGGATCTGGCCACCGCCAAAGCCGCCGGGATGGACTGCGTCTCCGTGGCCTGGGGCTTCCGGGACGCACAGCAGCTGCTGGCCGCCGGCGCCACGCGCCTTGTGCGGGATCCGGCAGAGCTGGAAGCGCTGCTGCTGGATTGAATAAGCCAACAGGGAAACAACAGTCGCCTACAGCGGCTGTTTTTTCATTTGCGCCCAGCGGCGGGGATACTGGGGCGGCGTAGGCCGCTCTTTGCGGACGCAGACCACACAGTGCTGCCGATCCGTTCCGGGTACGGCGTAGCGGGCGATCTCCTCTACCCGTCCGCCCAGCAATCGGATGGCATCCTGCGCCTGGGCCAGCTCTTCCTCGGCGGCGGGGCCCTTCATGGCCAGAAACATCCCGCCGGGCTTCACGTAGGGCAGGCACAGCTCCGCCAGCAGATCCAAGCGGGCAAGAGCCCGGGATACGGCCGCGTCAAACTGCTCCCGCAGGGAGCCGGGCTCCTCCGCCCGGCGGTGCAGACAGTTCAGCTCCTGCAGCTGCAGCAGCTCTCCCGTGCGGGTGAGAAAGCCCACCCGCTTGTCCAGACTGTCCAGCAGGGTCAGGGGCAGCGAGGGACGCAGGATTTTCAGCACCATGCCGGGAAAGCCCGCGCCGCTGCCCACGTCGATCACCGAGGAGCAGGCCGGCGGCAGAAAGCGCAGCAGGGCGGCGCAGTCCAAGAAATGGAGGCGCGCCACCTCGTCTTCGCCCTGGATGGCGGTCAGATTCATCTGACGGTTTTGTTCCTGCAAATAATCATAATACAGCCGGAAACGGCGCAGGCTCGTCTCATCAAAGGCGAGCTCCAGCTCCGCCAGACCGGCGCGGAGAAGCTCTTCCAGCATGGCGTACTCCTCAGGTATAGAAATCATGCCCGCCGATGCGGGTGTAAAAGCTGCGATAGGCATCAAACCAGCCCGGGTTGCCGGTGACGGGATTGACAAAGAACATGCTCTCGCCCACGGTGTTGAAGCCCTCCAGACAGAGATAGACAGCGATCATGGTGGACTCGTTCACCGGGAGATGAACAGAGCCGTCGGCGATGGGGTCGAATTGAACCACGTCGCCGCAGATTTCGAAGATCACATCCCGAATGGAGCCCGGATACAGGGGACTCTTCATCCGGTTGAGGACCACATTGCCCACGCCGATCTGCCCGGCCAGGGGTTCGCCTTTTGCTTCGGCGTGGATGATATGGCTGAGCCAGTAGAGGTCCTCCGCCGAATAGTGGCTCTCATAATAGCCGCCGCTGCCGTGCATCAGCACGGGACTGCCCATACGCAGATCTACCCGGGGCGCGGTGGGATGCAGATCCACTTGGGCCTGGAAGCCGAAGAGCCGTGCCGCGGCCTGAACCGGCAGACAGACTTCTCCGTCCACGGTCAAAAAGCCGCCGGGGGTGTAGAGATAGCGGGCGTCCGCCATGGCGAAGTCCCGGTCGGCGCGGCCCTGCACCTCCACGCCTTCCAGCGTCAGGGTATACGCCTCCTCTGTCGCCTGGGTGTCCAGCGTCAGCTCCAGGAAGCGGGCCAGCGCGGCAGGGGGAAAGTAGACCACCGTGTCCCGCAGGTAGGCCCGATCGGCCAGGAGACCGTTGTAGTACACCGGTACCGTCTGCCACGGGATTGCCGGGACAGGCTCCGGCGGCGAGGGCAGGGGCGCACTCGGCCCGGGGGTAGGGGTGGGCAACAGGGGGTCCGGATCCGGTTGCGGCATCCCGCAGGCGCACAGACACACAAGCGAGAGCAGCAGGCAGGCCGCCAGAAAACGCCTCATGCCTGTTGCTCGGCAAGCAGGGCCTTCAGGGCACGGGCAAGCTGATCCGGGCAAGAGCTGTCCTTATAGCCGCAGCGGATGCCCTCCAGCCGTTGGATCACCTGCTGGATCTCCATGCCCTCCACCAGGCGGGAAATGCCCTGGAGATTGCCGTCGCAGCCGCCCAGGACCGTGAGGCTTTTCAGGGTCGATCCCTCGGTTTCGATTTCCATCAGCTGAGAGCATACGCCCCGGGGACGGTAGGTAAAGTGCATCAAATCGCCTTCTTTCAATGGGATGCTTGGGACGACAGATCGCGCCGCGGTCAAAACGCCCCTTGCTTGCTTATTTGTTCATATAGTATATCACAATCACGCCGCTTTGCATAGAGTCCTGTTTTGCCGCCTGTCCGCATATACTGGAACGATAACACGGACAGGAGGGGAGAGCATGCGCATGAGCAAACGGCTGGCGCTGCTGGGCATGGCGGTGCTGCTGCTGTATCTGGGCGGCGCTTCGGGGATGCTGGGACGGATGGAAGCGCTGCTGCAGGCGGGCTGGGAGGCGGGGCGCATGAAAAACGTGCGCCTGTCCGAGCCGGGCGAGATCCAGGCCGTCTCCCGGCCGCTGGCGGAGGCCACTCCCGCGCCGACAAGCTCCGCGCCGGAGACGGAGGCGACGACGATGCAGGTCCTGCGTCTGCCCGCCGGTTCTCGGGAAAGCGAGCCCCTGCGCCTGGAAAGCCCCGGCGAGGAGGAGATCCGGGAGACCACCATTCTTGGAGGCACGCGCATCAAGAACGAGACCCACTACGCCGTGGACGTTTCGCAGCTGCTGCGCCGGGGACCCTCTTTGCGATTGCCCGCGGAGGGACTCCAGGTGCTGATCCTGCATACCCACGGCAGCGAAGCCTACACCCCCTCGGGGCTGGATCGCTATGAGCCCAACGACACCAGCCGCACCGCCGACACCCAGTGCAACGTCATCCGGGTGGGCGACGAGCTGGCGGAAAAGCTCAGCGCGGCGGGACTGCGGGTGATCCATGACCGGGAGATCTACGACTATCCCAGCTATACCGGCTCCTACTCCCGCAGCGGCGCGGCGGTGGAGGCCTATCTGCGGGACTATCCGGACATCGCCGTGGTGCTGGATCTGCACCGGGACGCCCTGGGCAGCGACGGCGTGGTCTATAAGACCATGGCCGAGGAGCCGGGGGTTGTGTCCAGCCAGATCATGCTGCTGGCAGGCAGCGATGAGAGCGGGCTGGAGCATCCCCGCTGGCAGGAAAATCTGGCCTTGGCCCTGTATTTGCAGGAGGCAGTGGGGCGAAAGCATCCCACGCTGCTGCGCCCGGTGTCCCTGGTGCCTCAACGCTACAACCAGCACCTGTGTCCCGGGGCGCTGATCCTGGAGGTGGGCAGCAGCGGCAACACCCTGCAGGAGGCGCTGGCGGCGGTGCGGCTCTTTGCCGAGGCGGCGGCGCCGGCCCTGCTGGCGCTGGCCGAGGACACGGCCTGAAATTTTTTCAAAAAAGGGCTTTACAAATTGAAAGACCCGTGCTATACTCATATCAGTAATAAGAATTATTCTTATTAGGAGGGACAACATGGTCCACAGAAACAGCAAAAAGCGCCAGGCGATTTTGGACTGCCTCCGCGCCCGAGAGGACCATCCCACGGTGGAGATGCTCTATCAAAGTCTCAAGCCGGCCTTTCCGGAGCTGAGCCTGGGCACGGTGTACCGGAACCTGGGTTTGCTGGCCCGGGAGGGACAGGCGGTGAGCGTGGGCAGCTTCTTCGGGCAGGAGAGATTCGACGGGAGGCTGGATCCCCATTCGCACTTTGTGTGCCGCCGCTGCCGGCGGGTGATGGATCTGGAGCTGCCGGACACGGTCAGCGACCTGTACCCGAGGATGGAACAGGAGAGCGGGATCCTGGCGGAGGGACATAGCCTGACCATCAGCGGCCTATGCCCGGACTGCAAGGCGGGAGAAGCGATTCCCTTGCCGTCGGACGCGATTCAAAGCTCCGCGGCCAGGCTTTCCCGGTGACTTTATCACACAAAAACGCGGTTTTTCCGGCCGCGCCGCTTTACAAAAAGCAGCCGGAGTGATACCATGAAGACACCGGATACGGTGGAATCAACAAAAGATTTAGGAGGATATACACGATGAAGAAATGGGTTTGTTCTGTTTGCGGTTACGTACATGAGGGCGATACGCCTCCCGAGAAGTGTCCCGTCTGCAAGGTGGACGGCTCCAAGTTTGTGGAGCAGGCCGGTGAAATGAGCTGGGCGGCCGAGCATGTGGTCGGCGTCGGCAAGGTCTTCGGGGAAGACGTTCCCCAGGAAGTGCGCGATGAGATCATCATGGGTCTGCGCTCCAACTTCGAGGGCGAGTGCTCCGAGGTGGGTATGTACCTGGCCATGGCCAGAGTCGCGCATCGGGAAGGCTACCCGGAGATCGGTATGTACTGGGAGAAGGCCGGTCTGGAAGAGGCCGAGCATGCCGCCAAGTTTGCCGAGCTGCTGGGCGAAGTGCTCACCGATAGCACCAAGAAGAACCTGGCCATGCGTGTGGACGCGGAGAACGGCGCCACCGCCGGCAAGACCGATCTGGCCAAGCTCTGCAAGAAGTACAATCTGGACGCTCTGCACGACACCATCCATGAAATGGCTCGCGACGAGGCCCGCCATGGCAAGGCCTTCAAGGGCCTGCTGGAGCGTTACTTCGGCTAAGAACGAGACAGGCCCGGGGGAAAGCCCCGGCGCACAACAGTGCCGCACAGTCCGCGCAAAGCGGGTTGTGCGGCCGCTGTCCGAAATCGATGAAGGGGTGAGAGTATGGGTTTTCAAGAAGCGGTGATCACGGTGTTGAGCAAGTACGCGACCTTCTCCGGCCGCGCGCGGCGCAGCGAGTATTGGTATTTTGTCCTGTTCAACATGCTGATTGCCGGCGTGTTCGCCGTGCTGGAGAGCGCCGTTGGCGGCGGCTTCCTGGGCAGAGTCGTAACAACGCTGTCGAGCCTGGCCAGTCTGGCTTTGCTCGTGCCCGGGCTGGCGGTCGTCTGGCGGCGGCTGCATGATGTGGGCAAATCCGGCGCCTGGTACTGCATCATCCTCGTTCCGGTGATCGGCGTGATCCTGCTGCTGATCTGGCTCTGCCGGGACAGCCAGCCGGGCGAGAACAGCTACGGCCCCAACCCCAAAGCGAATATCTGGTAATCACATCACAAGACAGGAGGGAACAAGCATGCGTTACGTTTGCAATGTCTGCGGCTGGGTCTATGATGAGGCCGAAGCCGGTGTGAAGTGGGAGGACCTGCCCGAGGATTTCGTCTGCGAGCTTTGCGGCGTCGGGAAGGAAGAGTTTTCTCCCGAGGAATAAGCATCCACGGATCTCAGACCGTCCGGCGATTGCCGGACGGTCTTCCCTTTGGGGCAAAAGTCAGGCGGTTTTTGTGGGCAAAAACTGGACTTCATTGAGAAATGGGTGTATAGTATTTCTGGAGAAAACAAGGTGATCATGGAGAGAGAAGGGATGAAAAAACTTCTGCTACTTTGATGACCCCGCCCTGGTCTACCGCTTCTTTGTGGAGCGGGCCACGTCGCTGTATTGGTTTGAGCGCTATTTGGCCATGGCCTTTGACGATCCCAGTGTGAACAACTATGTGCCCTGGACGGCGTGAGGCGGCCGGGGATGATGAACGAGAAATGTGCAGAGGAGGCCGATGACATGGAACGCATCGCCAGTTTTCAGGTGGATCACGATAAGCTGCGCAAGGGCATGTATACCTCCCGGGTGGACGGAGACGTGGTGACCTACGATATCCGGATGAAACTTCCCAACGCTGGGGACTATTTGCCCAATGGGACGATGCACAGCCTGGAGCATTTGCTTGCCAGCTACATGCGCAACAGCCCTGTAGGGGACAAGGTGGTCTACGTGGGACCCATGGGCTGCCGCACGGGCTTTTATTTGCTGGTTCGTGACAGTCTGGAGCCCCGGGAGCTTATCCGGCTTGTGCAGGAGAGCCTGGATTTTGTGGCGGACTACAAGGGCCCGATCCCCGGAAACAGCCGCCGGGAATGCGGCAATTATCGGGAGCATGATCTGGTCGGCGCCCAGGCTGTGGCCCGGGATATGTGCCAGGTGCTGCGCCGGTGGACGGTGGCCGATCTGGCCTATGACAAGTGAGGTGCGCCCATGAGCATATTCGCAACAGCCAGAATACTGCTGCCCCGGGACGTGGACATGGAGAAGTGGGCGGTGATCGCCTGCGACCAGTTTACCTCCCAGCCGGACTATTGGCAGCGAGTGGAGCAGACGGTGGGTCAGGCCCCCTCCGCCCTGCGGCTGATTCTGCCGGAGGCGGAGCTGGAGGAAGCGTCCCCGGAGCGGATCCCCGGCATCCACGCCGCCATGCGGGATTATCTGGAGCAGGGTCTGTTTCAGATCTGGGAAGACGCCTTTGTCTATGTGGAGCGGCAGCTCTTGGACGGCAGCATCCGCCGGGGATTGGTGGGCGCGCTGGATCTGGAGCAGTATGACTACCGGGAGGACAGCCGCGCCGCCGTCCGGGCAACGGAGCGTACCGTGCTGGAGCGGATCCCGCCAAGGCAGAAGATCCGAGAGGGCGCGGCGCTGGAGCTGCCCCATGTGCTGCTGCTGTGCGACGATCCGGCGGACGGGATCCTGGCGCCGCTGACGGCGACCCGGGAGAGCCTGCCCCAGCTGTATGACTTTTCCCTGATGGAGGGCGGTGGCCGGATTCGGGGCTGGCTGGTGCAGGGGCAGGCGGCCCGGGAGACCCGGGCGCGGCTGGCGGCCTACGAAAGCGTAGGCGGCATGCGCTACGCCGTGGGAGACGGGAATCATTCTCTGGCCAGCGCCAAGGCTTGCTGGGAGGCAAAAAAGAAAAGCCTGCCGGCGGAGCATCCGGCACGCTACGCCTTGGTGGAGCTGGAAAACCTGTGGGACGAGAGCCAGAAGATCGAGCCCATTCACCGGATCCTCAAGGGCGTCGATCCCCAGGCGCTGCTGGCGCAAGCCCGAGAGAAGATCGGCGCGGAGACGGGACACCGTCTGTGCTGGTACAGCGGCGGGCAGAGCGGCACGCTGACGCTGGACGCCCGGCTGGGCCTGCTGCCGGTGGGCATCTTGCAGGAATTTCTGGACGCGTATTTGGCGACCCACCCGGGACAGATCGACTATATTCACGGGGAGGAGACCCTACGCCATCTGGCCCAAGCGCCGGACAGCCTGGGCTTTCTGCTGCCGGGAATCGGGAAGGATCAGCTCTTTGGCGGCATCTCCGCCGACGGAGTGCTGCCCCGAAAGACCTTTTCCATGGGCCACGCCCAGGAAAAGCGCTACTATCTGGAAGCCAGGGAAATCCTGTGATCCATGCAAAAACGAGGATGTGAGATCATCACATCCTCGTTTTTGCTATTCACTTGCTCAAAAGAACCTCGTCCGTTTCCATCTGGACGCCGGCCAGGGCGGCGAACTTATCCACAAGCTGCTGCTTGGTCAGCTGCTGCTTCTCCTGCCCGCCCACATCCAGGATGATGCGGCCCTCGTTCATCATAATCAAACGGTTGCCGTGGCGGATGGCGTCAGTCATGTTGTGGGTGATCATCAGGGCGGTAAGGCCGTTTTCCCCGACGATCCGATCCGACAGCTCCAGCACCTTGGCGGCGGTGGCCGGATCCAGGGCGGCGGTATGCTCGTCCAGCAGCAGCAGCTTCGGCTGCTTGATGGCGGCCATCAGCAGGGTGGCCGCCTGGCGCTGGCCGCCGGAGAGCAGGCCCACCTTGGCAGTCAGCCGATCCTCCAGGCCCAGGCCCAGACCCTTGAGCCGTTCGTAGAATTCTTCCCGCTCGGCCTTGGTGACGCCCCAGCGCAGACCCCGCCGGTCTCCCCGGCGTCTGGCCAGCGCCAGGTTTTCCTCCAGCTGCATGTTGGGGGCGGTGCCCATCATGGGATCCTGGAAGACCCGGCCGATGAGACCGGCCCGCTTGTGCTCCGGCAGGGCGGTAATGTCCTGCCCGTCCAGGATGATGCGCCCCTGATCCACCGGCCACACGCCGGCGATGGCGTTGAGCATGGTGGACTTGCCCGCGCCGTTGCCGCCGATGACCGTGACAAAGTCTCCGGGAGCCAGGTGCAGGCTCAGCCCGCTGAGGGCCTTTTTTTCGTTGATGGTACCGGGGTTGAAGGTTTTGCTGATGCTTTCCAGATGCAGCATGTCCTCAGCCCCCTTTCCGTTTCAGCCGGGCAAAGGAACTTTTCTGCTGGCCCCGGAGATAGGGGACCGCCAGAAACAGCGCCACCACCACGGCGGTAAAGAGCTTGAGATCGTTGGAATTGAGCTTGAGCCACAGGACGATGACGATGACCAGGTAATACACCACGCCGCCCAGTACGGTGAAGCTCAGGGTGCCGTAGAAGTTCAGCCGCTTGCCCACGATGGCGCCGCCCAGCACCTCGCCGATGATGACGGCGGCCAGGCCGATGACGATGGCGCCGCGGCCCATGTTGATGTCGGCAAAGCCCTGGTATTGGCTGAGAAGGCCGCCGGAGAAGGCCACGATGCCGTTGGACAGGCTCAGTCCCAGCAGCTTCATGTTGTCGATGTTGATGCCCAGGGCACGGCTCATGGCCGGATTGCTGCCGGTGGCCCGGATGGCGGAGCCCTGCTCGGTGCCGAAGTACCAGTAGAACACGCTGACAAGCACCAGGGCGATCAGCGCGCCGGTGAAGATGGCGGCGGGGATGTTCCGGGAGGACAGCAACAGGTGGTACTTATCCACGCTGACGGCCTTGTTGGCTGCCATGCCCATAATGTGCAGATTCACCGAGTAGAGAGAAAATTGGGTCAGAATGCCCGCCAAAATGGCGGGGATGCCCAGTCGGGTGTGCAGCAGTCCCGTCACCAGTCCGGCCAGCAGCCCGGCCAGCATGGCCACCAGCAGCGCAGCCCAGGCGGGCCAGCCGGCCAGGATCAGCATGACGGTCACGGCGCCGCCGGTGGTGAAGGAGCCGTCCACGGTCAGGTCGGCCACGTCCAGCAGGCGGAAGGTGATATAGATGCCCAGAGCCATGATGCCCCAGATCAGTCCCTGAGAGACGCCGCCGGGCATGTTTTTCAAGAGCTTGAGCAGGCTCAGAGACGCGAAATAAGCAGTTACGGTCACAGATTACACCTCAGTCACACGCCCCGGCAGGACAGGCCCGCCGGGGGTTTTGTCATTTGCACAGGTCAGAGGCTCAGCCTTCGATGGCCACATAGCCCTCGGGAACCTGGACGCCCAGAAGCTCACAGTTGGTGGCGTTGTACTTCTTGGCAAAGGGCGCGTATTCGATCTCCATGGCGGACACATCCTCGCCGTCCCGGAGAATCTGGGCGGCCATCTTGCCGGTGACCGTGCCCAGGTCGTAGTAGGAGATGGACAGAGTGGCCACGCCGCAGCCGCTGCACAGACCTTCCTCACCGGTTACGATGGGCACCTTCTTCTCCAGCGCCACGCTGTTGATCAGCTCCGTGTTGGAGGCAGCGGTGTTGTCGGTGGGGATGTAGAGCACTTCGCAATCGTCACAGGCGTTGTTGGTGACGGCGGCAACATCGTTGGAGTCGGCAAAGGTGAATTCCGATACGCTGTAGCCCATGCCCTCCAGAACGGGACGCATCTCGTCCGCCTGGAACTTGGAGTTGGGCTCGCCGGAGCAGTAGAGCAGACCCACGGTCTTCGCGTCGGGGAAGAGCTCATTGAGCACGGCGGCCAGCTCCGTCGCGGGTACGCCGTCCGAAGTGCCGGAAATGTTGGTGCCGGTGGCGCCGTTCCAGTTGTCAATGCCCAGGGCGCTGGCGTAGTCCGTGACCGAGGTGCCCAGGATGGGGATGCTGTTGGTGGCGGCCTGGGCGGCCAGCAGGGCCGGCGTGGCGTTGGCCATGATCAGATCCACCTCGTCAGAGACGAACTGGTTGCAGATGGTGGAGCAGGTGGCCGAGTCGCCGGAGGCGTTCTGGCTGTTGAAGGACACGGCGCCCTCGCCCAGCTCCTGGACCAGCGCGTCCATAAAGCCCTGGGTGGCGGCGTCCAGCGCGGGATGCTGCACCAGCTGGCAGATGCCTACGTTGAAGGCGGGGGCCAGGTTCTCAGCGGGAGCCTGGGTGGCGGCGGGGGCGCTGCTGCCGCAGGCGGCCAGCGCCAGAATCATGGTCAGCGCGCAGAAAATGGCAATCATCTTTTTCATGGGGTGTTCCTCCTGTAATGTGACGGGGCGGAAGGCTGGACGCCCGGCGTGCGCGGAAACAAAAAAGCCGCCCGGCTTGTCCGTGCAGCTTCTGGATTCGGCTCTTGCTGGAAGTTCCTTTGCAGCACAAACAGCTATTACCCTTTGCAGCGGTAATAGGTGCTATATGCGTAAACAAAACGAAACTGCAGCATCTTGCGCCTCCGTCGATTGATGGCTACACTTTAGCACTTTTTGGTGTTGAAGTCAAGGGGCATTTTCCCTCAGTTCACACTTTTGACTGTTTGCCCATGTTTTCGCGCCGCAAGCCGCTTACGTGGGGCAACTTGCATAAAAAACGACGATTTTCCATGGAGAAGACGGGGACAATTCGCCTCCGGCGGTATGAAAGGGGACGCCGTCGGCTATACTTTCAGGGAATACAGCAGGCCATTCCCGGACAGACGGTTGATTCTTTCGGGGAAAATGACTATACTGTCACTACGCACGAAAGGGATACGACAATGCAGGATGAGAACAAAAGCAAAAGAATACGCGTGGCGCTGGCGGGACTGAGCGGTCTGGCCCTGGCTGCGCTGCTGCTTTGGAGCGCCTATCGGGTATGGGAGCGGCCGCCGGACGTGGAAGCCGGCCCGCCGCCCACGGCGACGGCGGCGGTCACGGCCGCGCCGCAGCCAAGCCCCACCATGGAGCCGCTTCCCGAGGGGCTGGCCTTTGACACGCCCCGGCAGGACGGCGTCTATACGGTGCTGCTGGTGGGCGGCGATCAGGTCAGCGGCAATACCGACACCATGCTGGTGGGACGCATCGACACCAGGCGGCACCAGATGCATTTTGTCAGCATCCCGCGGGACACCATCATCAACGTGGATTGGGAAATCCGCAAGCTTAACGCGGTCTACGCCGGGTCCCGCAACACCGGCGGCACAGGGGTGGATTCCCTGCTTTTGCATTTCCGGCGGCTGCTGGGCTTTGACGTGGACTGCTACGCGATGATCAATCTGGACAATTTCGTGGATTTGATCGACGGCCTGGGCGGGGTGGACTTCTATGTGCCCTTCGATATGGACTATGAGGACGACGATCAGGGCCTGTACATCCACCTGCAGCAGGGGCTGCAGCACCTCAACGGCTATGAGGCCATGGGGCTGTGCCGCTTCCGGGCAGCCTATGTGACCGGGGATCTGGGGCGGATCGAAATGCAGCAGGCCTTTCTGCGCGCCTGCGCCGATCAGTTTATCCGCCTGGGCAACATCCCCAACGCCGGGATCGTAGTGAACCTGCTGGCCAGCGGCCTGGAAACCAATCTGTCCGCGGCCAACATCGCCTGGTTTATCCGGCAGGCCCTGCAATGCAAAAGCGAGGACGTGCATTTTGAGACCATGCCCTGCGATCAGTGCTTCCTGCAGGGCTACAGCTACGCCATCCCCCGGCTGGGCCCCTGGCTGGAGCTGGTGAATCAGAAGCTCAATCCCTATGCGCACCAGGTGACGGCGGAGAACGTGGACATCGTCTATCGCAGCGAGGGACGCTACCGCTGCACCGGGAAACTGCAGGGGGACTGGTACTATGCGGAACCGGGCCCGGATCCGCTGGTGACGCCTACGCCTACGGAGGATCCCGCGGGACCCACCATCATCTCGGTGACGCCCAAGCCGCCGGAGACCTGGCCGCCGGACTATGTGCCGTCGGCGCTGCCGGAGGAGGGCGAGATCGAAGAAGCGGAAGAGCCGACACCCACGGCGCCGCAGATTTCCACCTCGCCGGACACGGCCACGGTGGACGAGACGCCGGATTTCGCCCAGCGCCTGGGCGGACAGTAGAAAAAGCAAGAGCGCCGCGAAGCCGCGGCGCTCTTTTTGCCGGAGAAGTGATTTAGCCTATGGCGTATTTCTGCTTGACCTGCTGGATGCGCTGAGGCTGCTCGG
>CACZSJ010000010.1 GCA_902783825.1 Oscillospiraceae bacterium
CTGCATACCATCATCGGGGCAGGCAGCGCTGAGGGCGCCATCGACGCGGCCAACATTCTCAAGCCCGCCCTGGGGCGGGGAGAGATCCAGATCATCGGCGCTACCACGCCGGAAGAATACCGCCGCCATATTGAAAAGGACGCCGCTTTGGAACGGCGTTTTCAGCCGGTTCGGGTGGACGAGCCGGACCGGGAGCAAACGCTGGAGATGATGCGCAGCTTGCAGAGCGCCCTGGAGCGGCATCACGGGGTCCAGATCAGCCCGGAGGCCCTGCGGGCAGCCTATGAGCTTTCGGTGCGCTATATCCCCGACCGCTATCTGCCGGACAAGGCCATCGATCTGCTGGACGAGGCTGCCGCCGCGCTGCATGTGCAGGGGGATGGAGGCCGGCAACTGGGCGCGGCGGAGGTGGCCCAGGTGGTTTCCCAGTGGACCCACATTCCGGTGACCGGGCTGGATGAGGATGAAAAGCAGCGGCTGCAGGAACTGGAGACGCTGCTGAAGCAGCGGATCGTAGGCCAGGATGAAGCGGTGGCCGCGGTGGCACGGGCCATTCGCCGCAGCCGGGTGGGCCTGCGGGATCCGGGGCGGCCTGTGGGGAGCTTTCTTTTCCTGGGACCCACAGGTGTGGGAAAGACCGAGCTGTGCCGGGCGCTGGCCGCCACGGTATACGGGGATGAGCAGGCCATGATTCGCCTGGACATGTCCGAGTATATGGAAAAACACAGCGTCAGCCGTCTGATCGGATCCCCGCCGGGCTACGTGGGCTATGAGGACGGAGGACAGCTTACGGAAAAGGTGCGGCGCAAGCCCTGGTCGGTGGTGCTGTTTGACGAAATCGAAAAGGCCCACGAGGACGTGTGGGGCATCCTGCTGCAGATTCTGGATGACGGCCGCCTCACGGACGCCGCCGGTCGGCGGGTGGATTTTCGCAATACGGTCATCGTCATGACCTCCAACATTGCCGCCAAGACCATCACGGAGGACCGCAGCCCTCTGGGCTTTGCCGGCGGGGAAGACCGGGAGGAGGAGCGCCGCCGCCGGATCAACGAGGAGCTTCGCGCCACCTTCCGGCCGGAGTTTCTCAACCGGATCGACGAGACCATCGTGTTCCGCCGCCTGGACAGGGAGGATATGCTGCGCATTACCCAATCCCTGCTGGATGACGTGCGGGCCCGCTTTACACGCTTGGGCCTCCGGCTGACAATCTCGGAGGAGGCGCTGGGTTTTCTGGCCGAGAGCGGGATGGATCTGCGCTACGGCGCCCGTCCGATCCGCCGGGCCGTGCAGCACCAGCTGGAGGACGCAGCGGCGGAACTGCTTCTGGACGGCCGGGCAGCGGCGGGAGATCAGGTGGACGCGGCGCTGGAAGAGGGGCGGCTTGTGCTGAGAATCACGCGTACAGACCCTTGAATCCCACGAACTCGCATTTTTTTCAAACAAAATCAAGAAATACGCTTGACATAAGGAAACGAACAGGCTAAAATAAGTTGGATATATTATTGGAGTCAGGGGAGACTCCTGTTATATATGTCGCTTCAATTTCGACGATGCCGCTTGAAGGGTCGTCTTGCTTTAGATCAAAACAGAATCTCAGGCAATAAACCACCGCAAAATTCTAAAAGAATGGAGGTGTGTTTACTTACGATGCCAACTGTTTTATGGATTGTGATTTTAGCCGTCTGCGCACTTGTGGGCTTTCTCATGGGCTTTACCTATCGCAAGAAGGTAGCCGAGCGGGAAATCGCCAGCGCAGAGGAAGAAGCCAAGCGTATTATAAATGAATCTATAAAGAGCGCGGAGAGCAAGAAAAGAGAAGCTCTCCTGGAGGCAAAGGAAGAAATACACAAAAGCCGCTCGGAGTTTGAGCGGGAAGAAAAGATGCGCCGTTCCGAGCTGCAGAAGCAGGAACGCCGTCTACAGCAGAAAGAGGAAACCCTGGATCGGAAGACCGATTCTCTGGAAAAGAAAACCGAGAATCTCAATTCCAAGATCGCAGCTGTGGAAGCCCAGCAGGCCGAGGTCGCCCTGATCAAAAAAAGCCAGCTGGAAATGCTGGAAAAGATCTCCGGCTTCACCATTGAAGAAGCCAAATCTTACCTGATCGCCAACATCAAGGATGACGTGACACACGAAATGGCCATGAAGGTCAAGGAGGTTGAAGCACAGTACCGCGAGGAAGCTGACGCCAAAGCCCGTGAGATTATCACCACCGCCATCCAGCGTTGTGCGGCCGACCACACCAGCGAAGTCACCGTCTCCGTCGTCCCCCTCCCCAACGACGAGATGAAGGGCCGTATCATCGGCCGTGAAGGACGCAACATCCGGAGCATTGAGACCCTCACTGGCTGCGACCTGATCATCGACGATACCCCGGAAGCGATTACCGTATCCAGCTTCGACCCGGTTCGCCGCGAAGTGGCGCGTCTGGCGCTGGAGAAGCTCATCCAGGACGGCCGCATCCA
>CACZSJ010000011.1 GCA_902783825.1 Oscillospiraceae bacterium
ATCAGCGCCTGGGCGGACTTGGACGAGCCCATCGCGCCGTATTTGAAATAGAGCTTTGCCATGCCGTTTACTGTTCTCCTCTCTCGAGATGCGCGCGCACGCGCTGTATGACCAGATCGAGCGCGACCAGATTGTGCCCTCCCTCGGGCACGATCACGTCGGCGCGACGTTTTGAGGGCTCCACGAACTGCTCATGCATGGGCTTGACCGTGGTCAGATACTGGTCAATGACGCTGTCCAGACTGCGGCCCCGATCCCGCACGTCACGCACGATGCGGCGCAGAATCCGCACGTCCGCGTCCGTGTCCACATAGAGCTTGATGTCCATCTCCTGGCACAGCTCCCGGCTCTCGTAAATCAGGATGCCCTCCACGATAATCACCCGGGTGGGCATGACCGTAACCGTCTTGTCCGTCCGGTCGTGGATGCTGTAGTCGTAAACCGGGCACTGGATGGCCTTGCCCTGTTTCAGCTGCCGCAGATCCCGGATCAGCCGATCCGTCTCAAAGGCATTGGGATGGTCGTAGTTGAGTTTGCTGCGCTCCTCGTAGGACATGTCGTGATGGGCCTTATAATAGTTGTCGTGATGGATAACGGAAACATCCGGCCCGAAGCACGCCATCAGTTTGCGCGTGATGGTGGTCTTGCCGCTGCCGGTGCCGCCGGCGATGCCAATAACCATGACCTTGCTCATATTGCCGCCCCCTGCTTTTTATCTTTCTCCCGTATCATACCACATGTCACGCTATGTTTCAATTTGACTTTTGTTTTTTTGTCAACTATACTGGATGCACATGAAGAAACAAGGAGGTATTTCCATGATACCCACTCCCCACATCAACGCAAAAAAAGAAGACTTCGCCAAAACCGTGCTGATGCCCGGCGATCCTCTGAGGGCTAAATTCATCGCGGAAACCTTCCTCACCGACCCCGTTCTGGTGAACAACGTCCGCGGCGTGCAGGGACACACCGGCACCTGGAAAGGCGTTCCCGTGACGGTGATGGCCTCCGGCATGGGCATCCCCTCCATCGGCATCTACAGCTGGGAGCTGTTTCACGACTACGACGTGGACAACATCATCCGCATCGGCTCCGCCGGCGCCCTGCAGGACGATCTGAAGCTGCGGGACCTGGTGGTCGCGCAGGCAGCCTGCACCAACTCCAACTATGTCCGCAGCTTCGGCCTTGGCGAAACCGCCAGCTACGCCCCCATTGCCGACTATACCCTGCTTTCCACCGCGGTGCGCGTGGCCAGGGAACGCGGGCTGAACATGCACGTGGGCAACATTCTCTCCTCGGACACCTTCTATGCGGCCGAAGGCTGCGGCAAGAGCGACCAGTGGAAGCGCATGGGCGTGCTGGCCGTGGAGATGGAGGCCGCCGGGCTCTATGCCAACGCCGCCTATGCGGGCAAGCGGGCCCTGTGCATCTGCACCATTTCCGACCACATCTATCGGCCGGAGGACAATCTTTCCGCCGAAGACCGCCAGACCTCCTTCCGCGACATGATGGAGGTGGCTTTGGACACGGCAGTGGAAATGGCCGGGCTCTAAGCGCCAAACACAACGCTCGATTTTTTCCGTGTCATAGGGAAATCCCACGCTTTTTTGGAGATTCATATTGATTTGCTCCGCAAAGGCGTGGTATAATACAAAGGCCGTGGGCCGTCCGGCTCCGGCGAAAAGTATGGTTTCAACAAAAACAATGTATGGAGGAAACAACAACATGAAAAAGATTCTCGCACTTGCACTGGCTCTGTGCATGATCTTCGCCCTGGCTGCCTGCGGCAGCAGCAACAACAACGCTGCCCCCGCTGCTTCCAGCGACGCCAAGATCAAGGTCGGCATGGTCACTGACGTCGGCGGCGTCAACGACAAGTCCTTCAACCAGACTTCCTGGGAGGGCCTGCAGGCCCTGGCCGCGGAAGACAGCACCTTCGAGGTCAACTATCTGGAGTCCAAGACTGACGCTGACTACCAGACCAACATCAACACCTTCATCGACGAAGGCTACGACCTGATTATCTGCGTGGGCTACATGCTGGCTGACGCTACCCGCGAGGCCGCCGAGGCCAATCCCGATCAGCTCTTCGCCATCATCGATGACTCCTCCATCGAGCTGCCCAACGTGGCTTGCCTGATGTTTGCCCAGGAGCAGGCCTCCTACCTGGTGGGCCTGGTTGCCGGCTCCGTCACTGAGTCCAAGATCGTTGGTTACGTGCAGGGTATGGCCTTTGACGCCATGCACCTCTTTGGCATCGGCTATATCACCGGTGTCCTCGAGGCCTGCCCCGACGCCACCGTGCTCCAGTACAACGCCAACTCCTTCACTGACAGCGCCATTGGCTCCACCGCTGCCAAGGATATGATCACCAAGGGCGCTGACGTCATCTACCACGCTGCCGGCGGCACCGGCATGGGCGTTATCGAGGCCTGCAACGAGGAAGGCATCTGGGCCATCGGCGTGGACACCGACCAGTCCGGTCTGGCTCCCGAGCATGTGATCACCTCCGCCATGAAGCGCGTCGACGTGGCTTCTCAGGACATCTCCAAGGCTGTTAAGGACGGATCCTTCACCCCCGGCGTGCATATGTACGACCTGTCCAACGGCGGCGTTGACCTGGCTCCCACCCGCGACCACATCCCCGCTGACGTTCTGGAGATGGTTGAGGCTGCCAAGGCCGCTGTGATCGCCGGTGAGAAGTCCGTTCCCACCAACGTGGCGGATTGCCCCGCTTTTGAGCTGGCTGGCTGAGTCACCCCTATCCAAATAACAAGCACTTTTGAGTGCCGCCGACCGGCGGCACTCATTTTATGCTTATGGACCCACAAAGAAAATGTGGAAATCTCCCGACGCTTATGTTAGAATGATTCCAAAGCCTGTTCTATGTAGAGAAAAGGGGGCGATCTGTTTTGTCAAAAGAATATGTGGACCTGAATACCCCCGTCATTGAAATGCGCAACATCGTGAAAAAATTCGGCGATTTTGTGGCCAACGACGGGATCAATCTCACCGTCCACAAGGGCGAGATCCATGCAATCCTGGGCGAAAACGGCGCCGGCAAGTCCACGCTGATGAATCAGCTCTACGGCCTGCTCAAGCCCAGCTCCGGCGACATTCTGGTCAACGGAAAGAAAATCGAAATGAACACTCCCAGGGACGCCATCGACGCCGGCATCGGCATGGTTCACCAGCACTTCATGCTGGTGCAGCCCTTCACCGTAACGGAGAACATCGTCCTGGGCACCGAGCCGCGCAAGGGCGTGGCTCTGGATATGGAGACGGCCCGGAAAAACGTGGTGGAGATTTCCGAGCGCTACGGGCTGTCCATCGACCCGGACGCCCGGATCGAAGACATCTACGTGGGCATGCAGCAGCGTGTGGAGATCCTCAAAGCTTTGTATCGGGGTGCAGACATTCTGATCCTGGACGAGCCGACCTCCTCCCTGACGCCCCAGGAAATCACCGAGCTCATCGCCATCATGCACAACCTGGTCAAGGACGGCAAGAGCATCATCATCATCACCCACAAGCTCAAG
>CACZSJ010000012.1 GCA_902783825.1 Oscillospiraceae bacterium
CTTCGAGCTGGACGAGATCATGAGCCTGTCGGACATCATCGACGTAATCTTTGACGGACAGATCGTGGCGGCCATCCCCGGCAAGGAGGCCAATGAGAACGATCTGGGTCTGCTCATGGCAGGAGGTAAGGCGGATGCGTAAGAGAAAGAGTTTGTTTGAGCGTCTGGCAGACAATCGCCTTGTCCATACCCTGCTGTCCATTTTTCTGGGCTTTCTGGTGGGCGCGGTGTTCCTGGCCGTTATGGGTCTGTCCGTGGGCGCCGCTTACGGACGGCTGTTGAACAGCGTCACCAGCGTCAAGGGCTTTTCCTATGTGGTGGTCTATGCCATCCCCTATATCATGACGGGTCTGTCGGTGGCCTTTTCCTTCAAGACCGGCGTGTTCAACATCGGCGCGGAAGGCCAGTTCGTGGTCGGCTCCATGGCTGCGGCTGTGATGGGTATCCTGCTGGGAAGCCTCCCGAAGCCGCTGCTGATCCCCCTGTGCTTCCTGGCTGCCATGGCCGCCGGCGCCCTCTGGGGCATTATCGTAGGCTTTCTGAAGACCCAGTGGGGCATCAACGAAGTGCTGAGCATGATCATGTTCAACTGGATCGCCTTCTACCTGTCCAACTTCATCGCCGGCCTCCCCGCCATCAAAAGCGAGGGAACTGCCGAGGCCACCAAGAACATTGCCGCCAACGCCAGCACCCTCTTCTCCAAGGAGTTTATCAAGTCGCTGGGTCTCTGCCCCACGGCCAACTGGGGCATTCTGGTGGCCATTGCCATGACGGTGCTGGTCTGGTTCATCATCGAAAAGACCACCCTGGGCTACGAGCTCAAAGCCGTAGGCTACAACAAGTTTGCCGCGGAATACGGCGGCATCCACGTCAACCGGTCCATCCTCACGGCCCTGGCCATTTCCGGCGCCCTGGCGGGTCTGGCCGGCGCCCTGCAGCTCATGGGCATGGGCAGCCGGATTTCCGTCTTCTCCTCGCAGGAGGGCTTTGGCTTTGCGGGCATCGTAGTGGCCCTGATGGGCTGCTCCAATCCCTTCGGGGTTCTGCTGGCCGGCGTCTTCTACGGGGCGCTGATTTACGGCGGCAGCAAGCTGAATCTGGTGGGCGCGCCCACCCAGCTGGTCAACGTGATCGTGGGCACGGTGGTCTTCTTCATCGCCATTTCCGTGATCTTCCGCAATCTGAAATATCTCAGGCGCAGGCCAAAGAAACCGCCCACACCGGCGGTACAGGCGGCGGGAAAGGACGGTGAGGCGAAATGACAAGCTTTGTGAACAATTTTGGCATCATCCTCTACGCCACGCTGATTTATGCCACACCCCTGCTCTACGCGGCCCTGGGCTCCTGCTTCTCCGAAGTCTCGGGCGTGGTCAACATCGGCATTGAGGGCATGATGACCGCCGGCGCCTTCACCGGCACCGTAATTGCCTATTTCACCGGCGACCCCTGGATCGGCTTTCTTTGCGGCGGTCTGGCGGGGGCCTTCTTCGGCATGCTCCACGCCATTGCCACCGTCAGCCTGGGTGCTGACCAGACCGTCGCCGGCACGGCCATCAACATGCTCGGTCCGGGCATTGTCATCATGATCGCCAAGGTCATGTTCAACTCCACGGACACCATCCCGCTGGAACCCAGCATGAAGATTCCCCGGCTCTTCCGGGGCGTCTTCGACACTTCCACGGTCTTCGGGCGTTTTCTGGACAACGTCTTTGCCAATTACGCCTCCACCTACCTGGTCTTCCTGGCGGTGCTGATCGTTTGGTTCGTGTTCTACAAAACCCGCTTCGGTCTGCGGCTGCGGGCCTGCGGCGAGCACCCCCAGGCCTGCGAAACCCTGGGCATCCATGTGCTGCGGATGCGCTTTCTCTGCGTGTGCATCTCAGGCTTTCTGTCCGGTTTGGGCGGCGCCTGCGTCACCATGGCGATTTCCACCCAATTCCGGCCCATCTCCATTGTGGGCCAGGGCTTCATCGCCATCGCGGCGGTCATCTTTGGCAAGTTCCGGCCCCAAGGTGCCCTGCTGGGCTGTCTGCTCTTCGGCTTCTGCTCCGGCCTGAAGGTGGTCCTGGGCGGCAGCTCCGGCATCGACATGCAGCTGATTTCCATGATCCCCTATGTGGTCACGGTCATCGTGCTGATCCTCTTCGTGGGCAAATCCCGCGTGCCTGCCGCCAACGGCAAGCCCTACATCAAGGCCAAGTAACAAGCAATCTACCCCCCGCCCCGGCACGCCGGGGCGGAGACGCATCCGCAGGCGCGGAGGAAACGGAGGTGCGGTATGGCGCCGACTCTGGCTTACCCCTTGGCGGTTCTCATCGGCTATCTTCTGGGCTCCTGCAATCTGGCCATCTTTCTGTCCCGGCGCAAGGGCGTGGACGTGCGCGCCTGCGGTTCGGGCAATCCCGGTGCCTCCAACACCTTGACGCTGCTGGGCTGGAAGGCCGGCGTGCTGGTGGCTCTGCACGACATCGGCAAGGGCGTGCTGGCCGTGCTGCTGGCCAAGCTC
>CACZSJ010000013.1 GCA_902783825.1 Oscillospiraceae bacterium
GGGGGCGTTTCTCCCTCCTGATACCCCAGGATGCAGTGGCCCACGCCCACCAGCTCCTCCTGAATCCCCAGCTTGCGCAGGATGGCCTTGCCCTCCTCCAGGGCAAAGGTCTCCGCCGCCCGGTTGATCCAGCAGCTTCCATAGCCCAGCGCGTAGGCAGCCAGCATCATGTTGCCCATGGCAAGGCTGGCGTCCTGCACCGCATAGGGCGAGTCCTTTTTCCCCAGAGCGATGAGCAGCACGGGCGCGCCGAAGAAGGGGTCGAAGCCCTCCTCCCAGCCGCCGATCCGGCGGTTGATCTCCATCAACTGATCCCGCAGCGCCGGATCCGTCACCGCCAGGATCACGGTGCTCTGTCCGCCCTTTCCGCTGGCGGCATACAGGCCGGCCTGCACCACTTGTTCGATATCCTCTTTGGGGGGCAGCTTTGCGCTGTATTTGCGTATGCTGCGCCGACCCAGCAGGGCCTCCATCACTTGATTCATCGTCGTTCTCCTTTTTTCTGTCTGTTCCTCTCGTCCTGCTTCCTGCAATGAATTCTGCCACGCTCCGGCAAAGCAGGCCGGCGGGTTCATTCTGTTTTCTTCTGTTTCTGGGGAAGATACAGCTTAGGAAACGCCTTTTTGTCCATCGCCTTCAACAGGATGGTCGCCGCGGCGGAGAGCAGCGTCACCGTCAGGATCAGCGCCCAGGCCCAGATGGATCCGGCACGGTCGTAGATCTGCCCCACAGCCAGGTCAATGCAGCCCACCACCAGCACAAAGGCAACGCTCAACAGGCCGTTGATCCGTCCCCGGTGGCTTGCAGGCACCCGGGTGGACAGGTACGGCCCGCCGCCGAGCACGTCGAAGATCTCGCCCCATGTAAAGATCAGCATGGCCATATAGTAGCCCGGGACAAAGCCCAGGAGCAGGAGAAAAAGCCCATAGCCTGCAAAGATAAGGAGGCGGCTCGTCAACATTTTCCCGGTATCCCGCACGCTGGCAAAGAGTCTGGTGATGAGGGGGGTAAAGAGCACGACGATGATGCAGTTGAGGCTGGAAACCGTGCCGAAGATGACGGCGCCCGTGTCGCCGTGGACGGCGGCCATGTCCAGGGGCATGATGAAGGTATACTGTCTATAAGCGGCGGAATAGAGCGTCCCGCACAGGAGATACAGAATCAGAATCGGGTTCTCCCGGAAAATCGCGAAAACGCTGGCGCCGTCTTTTTTCTCCTGATACGCGGCCTCTTCGCTGAGATCCTCCACGGGGCTAACGTCCCGAACGCGGGTGGCGATGAGGACGGTGGAGAGGGCGATGGAAACACCGCTGATCAGGAAACTGAGCCACAAATAATCCTTGAACAGAAGTCCCGCAATGGTTGGCGAGAGGACAAGGCCCAGGTTGCCGCCCAGGTATTCCAGCGAGTAAGCCCGCTCCCTGTCTTGGGTGGTGGACAGGTCGGCGAAAAGCGCGTCGTACGCCGGGTGTTCCACACTTTGCAGAACGCCGGCGAAGACAAAGAAGAGGATGGTGCCAATCCCCAGGGGAATCGCCGCGCAAAGGAGGAAGCAGAGGATGCTGACGCAGTCACAGCACACGATCAGCCACTTTTTGTTGAAGCGGTCGGTAAGCTTGCCGCCGATCAGGCTGGCGGGCAGCATGATCAGGCTGGAGCCCACAAAAAAATATGAGATTTCCGCTGCGCTGAAGCCCAGCTTCTGGCTGAGGATCATGGTCATCACAGGCCAGATCATGCTGCCCAGATTGGTAACCATCCTGCCAAAGGCGAGGATGTATATTTCCCGCCGCAGGCCGCGGTACTGATTGAGTAATGTCATCTTTCCCTTTCCGATGGGTCCGTCATCGCTTCGTTTTTCCGAGGATGTGGATCAGAACGCCCACTTACCTTTGTGGAAAATGGGGACGGTCTTGCCGTCGCGGGTGACGGCGTCGATGTCCAGCCCCTCATAGCCGATCATAAAATCCACGTGGATCATGGACTCGTTGATGCCCAGCGCGCGGCACTCTTCCAGCGTCTTGTTCTCAAAGCCTCTGATCGTGTCGGCAAAGCCCCTGCCAAGCGCCAAATGGCAGGCAGCATTCTCATCGAAGAGCGTCTCGTAGAACAGCAGGCCGGATTCGGAAATCGGAGAATTGACCGGAACCAGCGCGCATTCTCCCAGATAGGCAGCCCCCTCATCCATGGCGATCATCTGCTCCAGCAGGGCCTGATTCTTCTCGGCCCGAACCTGGACGGCCTTGCCGTCTTCAAAGCGGACAGAGAAGTTCTCGATCAGCTGTCCCTGATAAGACAGGGGCTTGGTTGCGTAGACGATGCCCTCCGCCTTGCCGCGCATGGGGGAGATGAAGCATTCCTCGGTGGGGATGTTGGGGTTGAAGAAGATCCCCTGCAGACTGGTGTCTCCGCCGCCCTTGAATTCGGCCTCGGGGATCATGCCCACGGTCAGATCGGTGCCGTTGTCGCCTCTGTAATGCAGCTGGGCGATGCCCAGGCTGTTGAGATAGGCGCAGCGGTCGTGTAAATCCTTGTTGTGGGCCTGCCAGGCAGCCTCCGGGTCCTCGGTGACGCGGGAAGTGAGGAGGATGGCCTCCCACAGCTTCTCCATGGCCTTTCCCCGGGGCAGATCCGGGAAGAGCTTCTTCGCCCAGGCCGCGCCGGGGACGGCGGCAATGCACCACTGGTATTTGTTCTCCATCTGATCCAGATAGGGCTTGATGATGGGATAGCTCTTCTGGCGTGCCTTCGCCATCTTTTTCTGGTTGATGCCCTTCAAGCCGTCGGGATCCTCGGAGAGCAGATAGATCCTGCAGGGAAGCGTGTCCACATAGTGCTGCAGCCGTGCCTTCTCCCACTCCTCCACCTTGGACATGGTGGTGACGCTCTGGTGCCGGACGTGCAGCTTCTGCAGAGGCTGGTAATCAAATTCCACTTTCACCTTTTTGGCCCCAGCTTTGTAGCACTCGTCCACCAGCAGTTCCACGAACTTCGGCTGATCCAGGTCGCAATAGAGCAGCACTTCCTGCCCCTTCTGTATGTTGGCCCCAACCCGGGCAATCAGGCGGGCGTACTTGCGCAAAACGGATTGTTTCATCTTGTTTCCTCCTTATAGTCGATGAATGATTATATAAGATTCAGCGGCCCCCGGGCGGCGATTTCGCCCCCGAGTTTTCTTCTGTTTGGAAAAGTCTGGTGGATTATCGCGCAGCAGTCTTCGGTTTGTTACCTTAACCGTTCGCCGTTTCATCCATGCTTGCTTCCTTCGCAAAGGATAGTTGGCCGAGCTGAGTATACCATACCCCGTCGATGATAACAACAAGAA
>CACZSJ010000014.1 GCA_902783825.1 Oscillospiraceae bacterium
AGCAGTCTGATGATGGTGCTGCCCCATACGCCGGGCTCTCTGTACAAGGTGCTGTCTCGGTTTTACGCGCTGGGTATCAATCTCAACAAGCTGGAAAGTCGGCCCTTGCCGGATCGAAATTTTGAATTCATGTTCTATTTCGATTTGGATACGCCGGTTTATGCGCCGCAGTTCATTCAGCTTATGGGTGAGATGGAGAGCATTTGCGAAGATTTCAGCTATCTGGGAAGCTATAGCGAGGTGATATGATGGGTAAATACGGTTTGCTGGGAGAAAAGCTGGGGCACAGCTATTCCCCCCAGATTCACGGCATGCTGGCGGACTATACGTACCGCTTGTATGAGCGCAGCCCCCAACAGCTGGCGGACTTTCTCCGCAAGGGTGACTGGGACGGCTTGAACGTGACCATCCCGTATAAGAAGCTGGCGCTGCCCTATTGCGATACGCTTTCGGAAACGGCAAAGCGGATCGGCAGCGTCAATACCCTGGTGCGCCGTCCGGATGGGAGTCTGTACGGCGACAACACGGACGTATACGGCTTTGACCGGCTGGTTCGCCGCTGTGGCATTGGGGTGCAGGGAAAGAAGGCTTTGGTGCTTGGCAGCGGCGGTGCGTCCGTGACCGTTCGTCACGTGCTGGAAAACCTGGGCGCCGCGCAGGTGGTGGTGATTTCCAGAGAAGGGGAAGACAACTACGAGAATCTGGACAAACACGCCGACGCAGCGATCATCGCGAATACCACGCCTTTGGGGATGTATCCGCATCCGGGAAAGGCCGCGGTGGACCTGCGGGATTTCCCTGCCTGCGAAGGGGTGCTGGATCTGGTCTACAATCCGGCGCGTACTGCCTTACTGCTCCAGGCGGAGCAGCTGGGGATTGCGCATGCAGGAGGGCTGTATATGCTGGTGGCACAGGCAAAACGCAGTTGTGAGCTGTTCACCGACCGGGTAATTGCTGATGCAGAGATACAGCGCGTTGCAGACGCCCTGTCCCGGTCTATGCAGAATCTGGTGTTGATCGGTATGCCAGGCGCCGGAAAAAGCAGTGTGGCCCAGGCACTGGCCCAGCGGCTGCAGCGCCCGCTCTATGAGGCGGACGGAGAAATTGAGGAGCTGGCCGGCTGCAGCATACCGAACATTTTCGCAAAACAAGGGGAAGAGGCTTTCCGCAGGATGGAAACCCAAGTGCTTGCCCGACTGGGTATGCAGTCCGGCGCGGTGATTTCCACAGGCGGCGGCTGTGTGACCCGGGAGGAAAACTATCCGTTGCTGCATCAAAACGGCATCATCTTCTGGCTGCAGCGGGACACTTCGCTGCTGCCCAAGGAGGGGCGGCCCATTTCTCTGCGCAGCGACCTGGACGAGTTGTATGCGGCGCGGAGGTCCTTGTATGCACGTTATGCCGACTATGAGATCGACAACAATGGAAGCATGGAGGCAACGGTAGAGAGAATACTGGAGGTGCTGGGATGCGACTGCTGATTCTCAATGGCCCGAATCTAAACCTGCTGGGGCTGCGCGAACCCGATATCTATGGACGGGAAGACTATGAGGCGCTGAAGGCGCTGGTATACCGCAGTTGCCAGGAAGCGGGTCTGGAAGCGGAGATCTTTCAGTCCAACCATGAGGGAGAACTTGTGGATCGCATCCAGAGCGCCTACGGCTTCTTTGATGGCATCGTCATCAACCCGGCGGCCTACACTCATACCAGCATCGCCATTCTGGACGCGCTGAAGGCTGTGGGAATCCCGGCGGTTGAGGTGCATATTTCGGATGTGAAGAGCAGGGAAGACTTCCGGCAGATTTCCTATACGGGTATGGCCTGTGTCAAAACCTATATGGGTCTGGGCCTGGAAGGCTACCGACAGGCGATATTCTATCTCAAAGAATATCTGGACAAACAGAGAGGAGACTGCGAGGCATGATTGCGGTATTTGTCAACACGGCAACAGTTCTGCTGGGCAGTCTTCTGGGGATCCTGTTTCGAAATCGACTGAAGGAGTCGCTGCAAAACGCCCTCATCCGTGCATTGGGCCTGTGCACCCTGGTCATCGGCGTCTCCGGCGCCATACAGACTCAGGCCCTGCTGTGCGTGATCCTGTCCCTGGTGCTGGGTACCCTGTTGGGCGAATGTCTGCGCATCGACGATGGGATCGAGCACGCAGGAGAGGCCATCCGGCAAAAGCTGATGCGCAGCGGAGCGGGGGAGAGCCGCTTTACCGAAGGCTTTGTTTCCGCCTGTATTCTTTTTTGTATCGGCTCTATGACTATTGTAGGCTCTCTGGAAGCAGGGATCCATCACGACTACAGCATCCTCTACGCCAAAAGCGCATTGGACTTGATTTCCTCAATGGCCTTTGGCGCCGCCATGGGCTTTGGCGTTACCTGCTCAGCGGCCTTTGTACTGGTATTTCAGGGGGCGCTGGTTATGCTGGCGTCTCTGGTGGGGCCGGCGCTCAGCACGACAGTTGTCACGGAAATGTCCGC
>CACZSJ010000015.1 GCA_902783825.1 Oscillospiraceae bacterium
CCCCGATCCAAGGTCATCTGGATGCGCTTGGCCAGCTCTGCCACGTAATCCACCCGCTCCTCGCTGTGCAGCCGATCTCCATAGGTGGATTCTATGACCAGATACTCGCTCTCCTCCACCGGCTGGGGATCCCGCAGAATCGGCTGCTCCTTGTTGCCCAGGTCTCCGGAAAAGGTAATCTTGCGCGTCTGGTCGTTCTCAGTCATCCACACCTCGATGGCCGCCGAGCCCAGCAGATGGCCCACGTCTGTCAGGCGAATGCTGATGGCTTCGTTGACCTGAACCTTCTCACCGTAAGCGCAAGGCCGCATCAAAGTCACCGCTCCCGCCGCGTCATCCAGATCGTACAGGGGCTCCACCTCAGCACCGCCGCTGCGGACAGCCTTCCGGCTTTTCCACTCCGCTTCGGACATCTGGATATTGGCGCAGTCACGCAGCATGATATCACACAAAGAGCATGTGGCGGCGCTGGCGTAGATCGGCCCACGGTAGCCCTGCTTGTACAGCAGCGGCAGCAGACCCGAATGGTCCACATGGGCGTGGGTCAGCAAGACAAAGTCCAGCTCTTCGGCCTGTACCGGCAGCTCTTCGTTCACGAACAGGTCTTTCCCCTGTTCCATCCCACAATCCACCAGACCCTGCTTGTCTCCCACCTGCAGATAGATGCAGCTTCCGGTAACCTCATGGGCAGCTCCCAAAAATGTGATTTTCATGGACACACCTCATATTCTGTGCAGATTCAACGCGAAAAACTTCCGCGGAACTGACACTATTTTACACTATGCTCCATTTGAACGCAATATAAGAAATCTTAAGCGGTGGGCAAAAGGGTCTTTCGCCGCACGCCTCGCCCACTTAAAACAGGGACATCTGACTGCTGGCGGGCATATCGCCCAGGGCGCCCAGGCGGCGCAGCGTTTCCAGGTGTGTCTGGCTCACCTTAGGGCAGGCCCTGCCCAGATCCTCCACGGAAATAAAGCTCTCTCCGCTCTGTCGACAGTGATCCAGATCCCAGGCCGCCGCTTCTCCCAGGCCCGAGATCGAGACAAAGGGAGGTCTCAGGCGTCCGTCCTGGGTAATCAGAAATTTCGTGGCGTGGGACTGATACAAATCAATGGGTGCGAATTCGTAGCCGCGCATGTTGAATTCGTATACCGCCTCCATAGTCACCAGCAGTTCTTCCTCGTTGGCCGTCAGATCCGGACGGCGCTTGAGCTCGTTGATCCGCCGCCGCAGCTCGGCATCGCCGCCGCACATCAGTTCCGCGTCAAAGCCGCCCTTCTGGCTGCGCCGGTAGAAATAGGCGCTGTAGAAGGCCAGCGGCTCATGAACCTTGAACCAGGCAATGCGAAACGCCATCATCACGTAGGCCACCGCGTGGGCCTTGGGAAACAGGTAGGCAATTTTTCTGGCGGATTCGATCCACCAATCCGGCACCTTCATGGCGCGCATCTGTTTTTCCGCGTCGCCGGGGAATTGTCCGCTTGCCTTCACCTTGCCTTTGCGCACGTCCTCCATGGTCTTGAACGCAAGTGACGGCTCCATCCCGTTTTGGATCAGGTACAGCATGATATCGTCCCGGCAGCCGATGGTCTCGTTGACCGAGGCCACCTTGTTGACAATCAAGTCGCGAATGTTGCCGGCCCATACGTCGGTGCCGTGGCTGAAACCGGACAGCCGCACCAGCGTGTCAAACTGGCAAGGCTGGGTGTCCACCAGCATCTGCCGGGTAAAGGGCGTGCCGAATTCCGGAACGCCGATGGAACCGGTTTTGCCGATAATGGGGTCGTCGTCCGGAAGCCCCAAAGCCGCCGGGCTGGTGAAGATGGACATGGTTTCCGGATCGGACAGGGAGATTTCCTGCGCATTGGCTCCGGTCATGTCCTCCATCATACGAATCATGGTAGGATCATCGTGCCCCAGTGCATCCAGCTTCAGGAGATTATCCTCCATGCAATGGTATTCAAAATGCGTGGTAATGATCTCGCTGTTGGGATCGTCCGCCGGATGCTGCACCGGGCAAAAATCCGTCACATCCATGTCCTGCGGAATGACCACCAGGCCGCCGGGATGCTGTCCGGTTGTGCGCTTGATGCCCACTAGCCCCAGGGCCAGGCGATTTTCCTCCGCTTTGGTTACCTGCAGGCCACGCTCTTCCAGGTATTTTTTCACATAGCCGTAGGCCGTTTTCTCCGCCAGGGTTCCGATGGTCCCGGCGCGAAACACATGGTCCGCTCCAAACAGAACTTCCGTGTATTTATGCGCCTTCGCCTGGTATTCTCCGGAGAAATTCAAATCGATATCCGGCGTCTTCTCGTTGCCGGGATAGCCCAGAAACGTCTCAAAGGGAATATCAAAGCCATCCTGCCGCAGGCGGGTTCCACAGTTGGGGCAATCCTTCTCCGGCATATCCGCGCCGCAGCCGTAGCTGCCGTCGGTGACAAACTCCGAATGGCAGCAATTCGGACAAACGTAGTGGGGCGGCAGGGAGTTGACCTCCGTAATGCCTGACAGGTACGCAACGATGGAGGAGCCCACGCTGCCCCGACTTCCCACCAGATATCCGTGCTCCAGAGAGTTTTGCACCAGCTTCTGCGCAGACATGTAAATCACATCGTAGTTGTGATCCAGAATGGTATTCAGTTCCGTATCCACCCGCGCCTGCACCAGCTCCGGCGGCGTCTCGCCGTAGATCCGGTGCATCTTGTCGTAGACCAGCTGCTTGAGATCCCGGGCGGAGTTTTCGATCTTCGGCGGAAACAGCTCCTTGGGCAAAAGCTCAATGGGCTCGACTTGTTCGGCGATGGCGCGTGTGTTGGTTATGACAACTTCTTGGGCAATTTCCTCGCCCAGGTAAGCAAACTCGCCCAGCATTTCCTCCGTGGTCCGGAAAAAGATGGGGCAGTCTCTGTCCGGATCCGAAAACTTCTTCGCCGCCTGGAGAATCTTCCGATACTGCTCGTCCTCCGGATCCAAAAAATGTACGTCGCTGGCGGCGACCACCGGCTTGTGCAGGCGCCGCCCCAGCTCATAGATACGCCGGTTGTAATCCTGCAAAACCGTCTCATCCCGGACGCGGCCGTTTTCCACCAGAAAGCCGTTGTTGGCAATCGGCTGGATTTCCAGATAATCGTAGTACTCGGCGATCTTCTCCAGCGTCTTATCGTCCTCGCCTCGCATCACTGCGCCGTAAAGCTCGCCCATGCCGCAGGCGGAACCCACCAACAATCCTTCCCGATGCTGGTTCAGCAGACTCTTGGGGACTGTGGGCGTCCGATGAAAGTATTTCAGATAGGACTGGCTGACCATTTCGTAGAGATTCTTCAGGCCCTTACGGTTTTTCACCAGCAGAATCATGTGGTGGCTCTTGCCCACATCCGTACGCTTCAGGGTGTGATAGACCGTCTCAACGTCGTCCAGACTGCGCGCCCCCTGCTGTGCCAGCATGGGCAGGAATTTCTCCATCATTCTGGCGACCACCATGGCGTCATCCGAGGCACGGTGATGCTGGAACTGGGGCAGCCCCAGGTGGTTGGATACGATGTCCAGCTTAAACCGCTTCAGCTCCGGCAGCAGTGCCTGGCTCAGCGCCAGGGTATCCAGAAAAATCGGCTGAAAGCGCAGTCCCTGCCGCAGGGCGGCCGCCTTCATAAAGCCCACGTCAAAATGGGCGTTGTGGGCCACCAGCGGCCGATCCCCGGCGAAGGCGATAAAGCGTTCCAGCGCCTCCTTCTCTTTGGGCGCCCCAGCCACGTCCTGATCCCGGATGCCCGTCAGGCGCGTAATGTCAGAGGGAATGTGCATCTCCGGATCCACGAAGGTATTGAAGGTCTCCTTGATCTCTCCACCGGAGAAGATCACCGCTCCGATCTCCGTCATCCGGTCTCCCAGCGCGTTCAAGCCCGTCGTTTCAATATCAAAGGCTACAAACTCCGTGTCCAGCGGCAATTTGGACTTGCCGATCACGGCGCTGTTGCCGTCCATATCATTGACAAAATAGATCTCGCAGCCGTAGATGATCTTCACGCCGTGTTTTTTCCCGGCCTTCCACATGTCCGGAAAAGCCTGCACCACGCCATGATCCGTCACCGCGATGGCCGACATACCCCAGTCCGCCGCACGCTTGACGATCGCCGCCGGGTCTGTCAGGGCATCCAGGGCAGAAAACCGGGTATGCATATGCAGCTCCACCCGCTTTTCCGGCGCGTTGTCCGGGCGCAGATAACGCTTGCCCTTGACGATATTGCTGGGTTCCAGCACCATGTCGTCGTCGTATTTATTATAGCGAATTTCTCCCTGCACAGTCAGATGGTCGCCCTTGGCAACCTTGTTCAAAATCCCCTTGTCGTCATTGGCATAGAGGAAGCGACTGACCCGCACGGTGTTCGTCCGGTCGCTAAGATCAAAGCACAGCACCGCCATATTGTTTTTGGGAAGTCGGCGGCTGGTAACCGCCACCACGTCTCCCTCCACCGTCACCCGCCCGGATTCCAGGTTCAAACCGGACATGGGGATGGGCCGCTGCTTGATGCTCTTGCCATATAAAACCGTCCCGGCAGCGGCCGGCTTGCCTGTGGTAGCCGCAACCGTCTCGGGGAGTGGAGCCGATTTAGGGCGGGGATAATCCGCCTTCAGCTCCACTTCCTCCAGATCGTAATCCTCTCGGAGCCGCTCAATCAGACTGGTCTGCTCCGCCGGCGAGGGCATGGCCGCAAACCAGGCACTCACGATCATACGCCGCTGTTCGGCATAGACCTGCACCTGGGTCACATAGGCTTTCTCCAAGCCGCCCGCCCCATAGGCCAGGGACGCACAGCCGGGGAATATGGTTAAAAACGGGGTGTGCTCGCTCATTCCTCTGCATCCTTTTCAATCAAATCCATCAGGGCCTCACAAAGCCGCTCATAGGGATAGGTGCCCAGCACCTGCCCCTTCTTGAACAGCAGCCCCTTATCTTTTCCGCCGGCAATGCCATAGTCCGCCTCCCTGGCTTCGCCGGGGCCGTTGACCACACAGCCCATGACCGCGACAGTAATATCCCGATTCAGATCGCGCACGCGATTCTCCACCTGCTTGGCCAGGCCAATCAGATCAATCTCCGTTCGTCCGCAGGTGGGGCAAGAGACGAACTTCACCCCGCCGGGCCGCAGCCCCGCCGCTTTCAAAATGGCAATGCCCGCGCTGACCTCCTTCACCGGATCCGCGGTGAGAGACACCCGGATGGTGTTGCCGATCCCCTCACTGAGGAGAGTACCGATACCCACAGCGGATTGGATGGTGCCGTTCCACTCGGTGCCCGTCTCCGTAACGCCCAGATGCAGCGGGTAAGAAAAACACTCCGCAGCCAGGCGGTACGCCGCAATGGTCAGGGGCACTGTAGAGGATTTCAGGCTCAGGCAGATGTCCTCAAAGCCGTACTTTTCCAGCAGGCGCACATGATCCTGGGCACTCTCCACCATTGCCTCAGGACAGGGATGCCCGTATTTTTCCAGCAGGCGCTTTTCCAGGCTGCCGGCGTTGACGCCGATGCGGATGGGAATCCCCTGGGCTTTGCACGCCTCCGCCACCGCTTTGACGTTTTCCTCCGCTCCGATGTTGCCGGGGTTGATGCGGATTTTGTCAATCCCCCGCTCTGCCACCGCCAGCGCCAACTTATGGTCAAAGTGGATATCCGCCACCAGAGGCAGGTCCACCTGCTCCTTGATCGCTTCCACTGCCTGGGCCGCCCGCATATCGGGAATGGCAAGGCGCACCAATTCACAGCCGGCAGCGCGCAGATCCTTGATCTGCTGTACAGTAGCCTGCACATCCCAGGTTTTGGTGTTGCACATGGACTGTACCGTCACGCGCGCACTGCCGCCAATGACCAAATCTCCCACCCGGATTTGCCGGGTTTCTTCCCGTGTTATCATGAGTCATCCTCACTGCTCTGCATAGTTCTACAGTGTAGCAGTATAGCATATTTCCCCAAAGAAGTACAGAGCAAATACAAAGGAAACGGAGTCCGCAAGCCCTTGCTTGCAGACTCCGTTATGCAGCGCGTATCCCCCCTATGCCTCAGGTGGTAAAGATGCGCAGCACGTCGTTGAACATGACCACGGCCATCAGCCCCAGAAGCAGCACCATGCCCGCGCCATGAATATAACCCTCGTACTTGGGATCTAGTTTTTTGTGCGTCAGACTCTCAAACAGCCAGGTCACCAGCAGCAGAAAAACTCTGCCCCCGTCCAGTGCGGGAATGGGAAGCAGGTTCATCATCGCCAGGTTCACGGCAATGAAGGCGCCCAGGTACAAGATGTTATAGATCGCGTCGGCCGTGCTTGCAGCCTGCTGCCCCGTCTCAGCCATCAGATCCACGATGCCGACCGGACCGGACATATCCCTGACTCCCACCTGCCCGCTGATCAACTGGCGCAGGCCCATCCAGACCATACGGCAAAACTCCATCGCCGTATCCCAGGTATAGCGCAGCTTCACTCCCGGCGTGGCCTCTTCATAACCGAAATAAAAGCCGTACATCTTGTTCTCCTGTCCCTCATACTCCACTGGGACCATGTAGAAGCTGTCCAGCTTGATTTTCTTCCCGTCGCGCACCATGATCAGATCGTGATGCTCTCCGCCCTGGTTGAGAAACTCACCCACGTCGTAGTACTGATAGATCCGGTGCCCGTCAATTTTATAGAAGCGGTCTCCCAACTGCAGACCGTCGGCCCGCTCATAGGGGCAGCCTTCCATAAAGCCGGCCAGCACCGGGGCGTGAAAGGCGGTAGCGGAGGCGTAAAGGCAGAGGATGACCAGCAGCCCCAGCAGAAAGTTCATGGCCGCGCCCGCCACCAGGATGATCACCCGCTTCCAGGCCGGCTGATTGGTAAAGGCCCGGGGGTTGTCAGAGGCTTCGTCCTCCCCCACCATGGCGCAGTAGCCGCCAATGGGAATGGCGCGCAGGGCGTAGAGGGTTTCCCCATGCTGTTTTTTCCACAGGGCCGGCCCCATGCCTACCGCGAATTCATCCACCTGCACCCCGCAGGCTTTGGCCGTGGCAAAGTGGCCGAATTCATGCACGGCAATGAGCACGCCGAAAATCAGAATGGCAAATAGTACGTACAAAATGGTCATATGCGTTCTCGCTCCATCAAGGTTCGCGCTCAGCGCCCGAACCGTTCCCGAACATACGCTCGGGCGGCGGCGTCTGCCGCCAGAATCGTATCCAAATCATCCGCCGGGCTGTCCCCCAGAGCTTCCACCGCCCCGGCCGCCGCGTCGTAGATGCGGTTATATGCCAGGCGGTGCTGCAAAAACAGATGCACCGCCACCTCGTTGGCCGCGCTCATCACACAGGGCGCAGTACCGCCGCGGCGGGCACAGTCCATGGCCAGCGCCAGGCAGGGGAAGTTTTCCAAATCCGGCTCTTCAAAGCTCAGATCCTGCAGCTTCCAAAAATCCAAATGCTCAAACATGCTGGGCAGGCGCTGGGGATAGGTCAAAGCCAGTTGGATGGGCAGACCCATATCCGGCACGCCCAGTTGGGCGATCACCGTGCCGTCAAGCAGCTCCACCATGGAATGGATCACACTCTGGGGATGGATCACCACCGTGATGTCCTCCGGACTCACACCAAACAGATGCATGGCCTCCACAAATTCCAAGCCCTTGTTCATCAAGGTGGAACTGTCTACGGAAATTTTGGCGCCCATGCTCCAATTGGGATGCTTTACCGCCTGCTCCGGCGTCACCGCTTCCAGCTCCTCCCGACGCTTCCCCCGGAAGGGACCGCCGGAGCCGGTGAGCAGAATCCTGCGCAGCTCCCCTTCTCCCCGGCCGCTCAGGCACTGGAAGATGGCCGAATGCTCCGAGTCCACCGGGATGATTTCCGCGCCCTTCTCTTTAGCTCTGGCCATCACCATATCTCCGGCGCAAACCAGCGTCTCTTTGTTCGCCAGGGCAATGCGCTTTTTCTCATCGATGGCGGCCAGCGTGGGGCGCAAGCCCACGGCGCCGGACACAGCCGTAACCACGCAGTCGACACTGTCCAGCGTAGCGGCTTCCAGCAGGCCTTCCATGCCGCTGCCTACCCGCAAGTTCATGTCTGCTACGGCAATTTTGAACTGCTTTGCCGCCTCTTCGTCATAGACGGCCACAAATTCCGGCCTAAACTTACGAACCTGTTCCTCCAGTCGGTCGATCTGACGCTGCGCGGTGAGCGCCGCCACGCGGATCCCGGTATGCTCCGCCACGGCTGCCGTCTGCCGTCCGATGGAGCCGGTGCAGCCCAGTATGGAAATGGATTGTACCATAGCTTATCCTTCTTTTTTCTGTCTTAAGGTTTTCAGATAGGCCTTCTGTTCCGGTGTGATCCGGTAGCTTTCCACGGCCTTCTGGATGGTTTTGTTGTGTGTCCAACGATCCAGCCGTCGCTCTTCCAGATAGGGCAGAGCGGCCGGATACTGCTTGGCGAGCGCAGTGGCAAAATACCAGGCTACCATCATCTTGACGTAGTAGGCATCCCAGCGCAGCGCCGCCGCCCAGTCTAAATATTCCGGTGAAAAATCCGCCTCCAGATAATGGCTGAGCAGCATGCCCAGACCAAA
>CACZSJ010000016.1 GCA_902783825.1 Oscillospiraceae bacterium
CGGCGCACATCCTTGAGGACCGATTTGACCCGATCCTCAAAATCGCCCCGGTATTTGGTGCCCGCCAGCATGGCGGGGATATCCAGAGAGACGATGCGTTTCTGGCGCAGAGCTTTCGGCGCCTCTCCCCTGGCTAGCTGCAGAGCGAGACCTTCCGCCACGGCGGTCTTGCCCACGCCTGGCTCGCCCACCAGGACGGGATTGTTTTTGCTGCGCCGAGCCAGAATCTGCACCGCTCGGCGGATCTCGTCTCCCCGGCTCACCACCGGATCGATGTCACCGGCGGCAGCCAGTTCCGTCAGATCCCGGCTGTACTGATCCAGCACCCGGGTTTCCGTGCGCCGCAGCACCCCTCGGGCCGTTCCCAGAGATGGCCGGCTATTGGAAGATGCAGGATTTCCGAAAACCGCCAGCACATCCGTGTACAAATCGTTCAGATCCAGGCCCAATTGCCGCAGGGCTTCCGCGCCGCCGCAGTCCGGCTGGCGCAGGATCCCCAGAAGCAGGTGCTCGGTGCCGATATAGCCCCGGTGCAGACTCACCGCCTCTGCCGCTGCCCGCTCCACGGCAAAGCGGGCGTGACTGCTCAGGCCCTGCAGCGGCGTACCGGCGGCCCCCTCGCCCCGCAGTTGTGCAATGCAGCAGCGCAGCTTCTCTTCTTCCAGGCCGCGCCCACGGAGGATGCGGGCTCCAAGGCCCTCCTTCTCCGTCAGGATTCCCAGCAGCAGATGCTCGGTGCCCACATAGCTGTGACCCAGGGCGCCGGCGGAGAGGCGCGCTTTTTCGATCGCCAGCTCTGCCCTCTGCGTAAATTTCTCGTTGCTTCTCATGTGTGTCCCTCCCGCGAGGCTTTTCTCTTGATTATCGCCCAAACCCACCGCCAAATGGGGCGAATCGGGGCTGCGGGAAAAATTATTGCCAGAATCGTTTTCTTTTAACGGAAGAGCAAAAATTTTCATTTGCATTTTCAGAGAACTATGCTACAATGAACCTGCCAACCCGGCAAATACATAGAGGAGGTAACACCATGGCTTTTGTTATCACTGACGAGTGCCTGTCCTGCGGCTCTTGCGCTTCCCAGTGCCCGGCTGAGGCAATCGAGATGGGCGAGCTGCACTACGAGATCGACAAGGAGAAGTGCCTGGACTGCGGTTCCTGTGCTTCCCAGTGTCCTGCTGAGGCGATCGTCTCCGAGTAAACGGCACGCGAATGCCCGGGCGAACTACTCGCCCGGGCGTCATTCTTTTTAGGGGAGGTCTCCTCCATGTCTGTTTTTGCGCAACTGTGGCCGGGAGGCCCGGCCTTTGCCCAAGCGCCGCATTTTCGCCTGAGTACGGATTCGATTTTGCTGGCCGATTTCGTCCCTGCCTCCCGGGTGCGCCGGGGCATCGACCTGGGCTGCGGCGCGGGGCTGCTGTCCGTTCTGCTGCTGGCGCGCACGGAAGCGCTGCACATGAGCGGCCTGGAGCTGGATCCGGACGCGGCCGATCTGGCGCGGGAAAATTTGGCGTGTAACGACTTCGCCGCCCGGGGAGAAATCCACGTTGGGGACATCCGCTGCTGCCGGACGCTTTTTCCGGCGGGCAGCTTCGATCTGGTGGTGGCCAACCCGCCTTACTATCCCGCAGGCAGCGGAAAAGCTTCGCCGGAGCCCGCCCGGGCAGCCGCCCGGACAGAATCCACCTGCAGCCTGGAGCAGCTGTGCGCCGCGGCGGCCTGGCTATTGGCGGACGGCGGCCGCTTCTGCCTGGTACACAAGCCGGAGCGGCTTCCGCAACTGCTGGGTGCGCTGCATACCCAGGGACTGGAGCCCAAGCGTCTGCGCCTGGTCTGCCATAGTCCCAGTCAGGCGCCGGCTCTGGTTTTGGTGGAAGGGCGCCGCAATGGCCGTCCGGGCCTGCAGCTGGAGCCTGTGCTCTTCCTCCGGGACGCAGAGGATCGGGAAAGCCCGGAATACCGCCGCATCTATCACCGAGATCCCTGACAGCCAAAGAGACCGGGCCCTGTCAAAAACAGGGCTCGGTCTCTTTTTTATTACTCCATCAGAGGCAAGCTGCGGAGGCCTTACAGCGCCTTGATCTTGGCAATGCAAGCCGCGCACACGTTACGTCCTTTGAAGCTGGCAATGTCCTTGACGCTGTCACAAAACACACAGGATGCCTGGTACTTGCGAAGAATAACACTCTCCCCATCCACATATATTTCCACGGGATCCTTCTCCGCAATATCCAAGGTGCGCCGCATTTCGATCGGCAACACAATACGGCCCAGCTCATCGACTTTCCGGACGATTCCGGTTGATTTCATGTCTTTCCCTCCTGTTTCTTGCGCCTTCTCGCTGCAGCCTTCCATGCTGCGCATCAAGCTTATGTTGTTATATATTATATCATATCCTCCATCGGGGTCAATCCCAAATCTTTCGTTTTTGGACATTTTCCCGGAATTGGATAAAAAAGAGGGAAGGAGGCCTTTCCTTGCTTGCTTTCATACTCCTGGCCATCTATCTGATCAGCGTTCTCTGTGCCCCGCTTCTGGGGACGGCGGAGGCCGCAGGCGCCGCCGTGCTGGAGGGGGCGGAGGAGGCTGTCCGCTTTTGTCTGGGCATCTGCGGCGCAATCTGCCTCTGGAGCGCCGTGCTGGAGCTGCTGGAACGCGGCGGCCTGGCAGGCGCGCTGGCCGGCTTGTTGCGCCCCGTCCTGCGGCGGCTCTTTCCCCGGGCAGCCGCTGACCGGGAGATCCTCTCCGCCCTGACGGAGAATGTCAGCGCAAACCTGCTGGGGCTGGGCAACGCCGCTACCCCTGCCGGGATTCGGGCCGCCCGGGGCATGGCTCGGCAGAGCGGCGGTCAGCCCTCGGACGAGCTATGCCGCCTGGTGGTACTCAACACCGCCTCCCTGCAGCTTCTGCCCAGCACCATCGCAGCAGTTCGAGCTTCGGCAGGGGCGGCTTCCGCCTTTGACATCCTGCCAGCCGTCTGGTTTTCCTCTCTCTGCTCGGTCAGTGCGGGTCTGCTGGCCACCTCGCTGCTGCGGCGGCTCTGGCCATGAGCGCGCTGCTGGCCATGACGGCGCCGCTGCTCATCGGCGCCGTCATGCTCTGGGCCGCTCTGCAGGGGGTAGATTTGTATGAAGCCATGCTGGCCGGCGCGAAAAAGGGGCTGCAGCTCACGAGTGAAATTCTGCCGGCGCTTCTGGTGCTGTTTCCAGCCCTCTGGCTGCTCCGGGCTTCCGGACTGCCTGGACTGTTGGGACAGGGGCTGGCTCCCCTGCTGTCTGCGCTGGGCGTGCCCACAGAAACCGGGCTGCTGATGCTGCTGCGCCCCATCTCCGGCAGCGCCGCTCTGGGCGCCGCGGCGGAGATTATCGGCCGCTGCGGCCCGGATTCCCTGCCCGGACGCACAGCGGCGGTAATGCTGGGCTCCAGCGAAACCACCTTCTACGTGGTGGCGGTATACTTCGCCGCGGCGGGTGTCCGGCACAGCCGATGGGCCATCCCTGCGGCACTCTGCGCGGATTTGGTTTGCTTTCTCTCCTCTGCCTGGATCTGTCGCCTGCTCTGGGGCTGAAACAAAGCCGCCGCAAAGATTTCTTTGCGGCGGCCTCTATTCTTTCGCTTAAGCCAGATTCAGCTTTTTCTGCAAGCACTGGGTCGTAATGACGTACATCAGCGCCGTCTGAAGGGTTGAGACCAGCAAGCCTTGCGCAAGCGCCCTTTGCGTGAAATGCACAAGCTGACGTGCCATATCCATATCCTCAATCGCTTCCTCCATATGCGCCAGGTTTATGCCATAGCCGGCGCTGAAGAGACTGAACACGATGCTCAGCCCTACGAAGAAGAGGATGGACAGCAGCACCTTGTCCTTGGCGAACATCTGGCCCAGGGCCATAGCCGCGTAGAAGTGCAGGCAGGTGGCAAAGCCGCCCAGAATCGCCGCCAGCAGGAACTCGCCGCCCAGCAGCCACAGATCGCCGCCGCTGATGCCGGCACGGGCGAGGGCCTGGCTGACCTCGGCCCAGGAGGGGAATCCCGCGAAGAATGCGCCCAGGTTGGTGCCGGTCTGGATCAGGCCAGTCAGGAGAATGGTCAGCCAGATCACCAGGAAGGTGACGATAAACCAGCACAGCGACACCAGGAGCTTCGACCAGACCAGGCTGTGTATGCTCACCGGCAGGGTGTGCATCAGATAGCCCTCGTCCCGCAGGAGATTGCGGTAAAAGCGCAGCACCATCACCACCGTGGTCATCACCGCTGCGGCGACGATCCCGATCACAAAGATCAAAATCACCAGACCGAACAGGATGGTCAAAAAGGTACTGTCCGTCACCTGAATGAAGCGAATGGAGAAGTTGGCCAGCGCCGCCAGGATCAGCACCGCGCCCAGGGCGGGCAGCATCAGGCGCCCGGTGGCGCGAAATTCATGCTTCAAAAGCTTGCCTAACATCTGAACACCTCCCGGAAATATGCGTCCACGCTCTTGCCCTTATCCTCCCGGATCTCGTCCACCGAGGACTGAAGCACCACGCGCCCGCTGTTGATGAAGATGACCTCGTCCAGCACCTGCTCCACGTCCGCGATCAGGTGCGTGGAGATGATGACCGCAGCCTCGGGATTGTAGTTGCGGATGATGGTCTCCAAAATATAATCCCGCGTGGCAGGGTCCACGCCGCCAATGGGCTCATCCAGCAGGTACAGGCCCGCCCGGCGACTCATTACCAGGATCAGCTGCACCTTTTCTCGCGTTCCCTTGGACATGGCCTTGACCCGCATAGATGGATCGATGTTTAGGCGCAGCAGCATTTCCATCGCCCGGTCCCGGTCAAAGTCGGCATAGAAATCCGCGAAGAAATCCATCAACTGCTTCACACTCATCCACTCGGCCAGGTAACCCCGGTCCGGCAGATAGGACACCACGGCCTTTGTCTCCGGCCCCGGTTTCTCCCCATAGACCAGAATCTCTCCGGAGCTGGGGGTCAGCAGGCCGTTGGCCAGCTTGATCAGCGTGGTCTTGCCGCTGCCATTGGGTCCCAAAAGGCCGATCACACGGCCGGGCTCCACCTTCAGATCCACATTGTCCAGCGCCTGCACATTTCCGTAACGCTTGCAGAGCGCCTTGCATTCAAGAATCGGCATTGTCTTCCTCCTTCTTCCCGGCCACCAGGGCCAGAATTTCCTCATGGCTGCAGCCCAGCTTGTTCATCGCCTCCAGAAAGCCGCGCACCAGCACCTCTGCTCGGGCTTTTTTGGCCGCCTCGATCCGGCTCACGTCCTCGGTCACGAAGCGCCCGCTGGTTCGATTGGCGTAGACCAGGCCCTCCCGCTCCAGCTCCTGCAGCGCCCGCTGCATGGTGTTGGGGTTGACGCCGGCTTCCATGGCCAGATCCCGCACGGAGCTGAGCCGGGTGCCCGGCGGCAGGGCGCCGGAGGCAATGGCCTGTTGGATCCGCTCCACCAGCTGGGAGTAGATGGGCAGATCACTCCGAAAATTCCAATCCATCTTCGCCCTCCTTCTGTGTTATTGTACTAAGCAATTAATACAATAACACAGTTTTTGCGTTTGTCAAGCCTTTTTATAAAATATTTTTAGCCCGCCGCAGTCTCCCCGAGTATTTCCTTTCCTGTTGTGCTCCCTGCCCGATCCATGATACAATGGGACCCGCCCTTTACGCAGCATGCTCAAGCTTTTAATGCCCCTTTAATCTTTGTGTGTCATCTTGTATAATATGATAATATACATGCGCTCTGCGCAGAAGCGGGGATTATCTCTCTTTCTGGGTCGCATCGCGCATGATTGCCAAGCTTGGAGGTGCCCCATGAGACTGTTGATTGCCGAAGACGAACGCGATCTCAACCGCATTCTCAACAAAAAACTGACCGAAGAAGGCTATAGTGTCGACAGCTGCTTCGATGGAGAAGAGGCGCTGTACTATCTGGCCGCGGCGGAGTACGACGTGGTCGTTCTGGATATTATGATGCCGAAAAAGGACGGCTTTTCCGTGCTTTCCCAGATGCGCGGCCAGAGCATCCGCACCCCGGTGTTGTTTCTGACCGCCAGAGATTCTATTCAAGACAGGGTCCGCGGTCTGGACATGGGTGCCAGCGACTACCTGGTCAAGCCCTTTTCCATGGAAGAGCTGTTGGCACGCATCCGCGTTCTCACGCGGGAGAGCTTTCGCTCTGGGGACAGCAGCGTCTTAACTGTTGGGGATCTGCGTCTGGATCTGGCCTCCCATCGCGTGCAGCGCGGGGAACAGGAGATCACGCTTTCCGGTAAGGAATTTGCGCTGCTGGCTTATCTGATGCACAACCGGAACCGGGTTCTCTCCCGGGAAAAGATTGAGGATCACGTATGGAACTTTGATTATGAAGGCGGCACCAACGTGGTGGACGTGTACATCAGCTATCTGCGCAAAAAGATCGACGACGGCTTCGACCCCAAGCTGATTCATACCGTGCGCGGCGTGGGATATATGCTGAAATGGGAGGATCGGGATCCCGAATGATGAAGAACAAAAGCATCCGTTTCAAAATGATCCTGTGGTTTTCCCTCATCCTGCTGCTGATGGTTGGCGTCACCTTTCTGGCCGTTCGTCTGGCCAGCGGCATGGTTCTCCGGGGAACCATTCGGGATTATTTGATCAGCACGGTGGAAGAGAACGTGGATAAAATCAAATATGTTCAGGAGCAAGGCGACCCAGGCGCCAACATTTACATTCAATACAAAGACGGCTTCCTGGAGATCGACATGGATTTTCTGGACGTGGTCAACGATGTACATACGGCGCTGTATGCCGCCGACGGAACCATGCTCTACGGAGAGAATCCACTCTCCCGGCAAACGGTGGCCATCCCTTTTACCGAGTCCTACACCTGGCACATGGATGTGGAGAACACCCGCTATGATCTCTACGATCGGAGGCTGAACATCCATCTGGAGGACGGCGAACTGCTCTGGATCCGCGGCATTGTACCGGAAACCAACAGCGCCGCTCAGCTTCGGGACATCACTCGCATGTCCCTGATCCTTTTGCCGATTCTGCTGGTGTTGGCCATGTTCTCCGGTTATTTGCTGGCCGATCGGCTGCTCTCCCCCATCCGCAAGATCGAAAGTACGGCGGCGCGGATTTCCAAGGGCGACGATCTGAAGCAGCGGATCGATGTGGGAAACAGCAACGACGAGGTAGGCCGACTGGCTCAGGTTTTCAACCACATGCTGGATCGGCTCAGCCGCTCCTTCGAGGCGGAGCGGCAATTCACCTCCGACGCCTCCCACGAACTGCGTACGCCCACTTCCGTGATCCTCGCCCAATGCGAATACACCTTGGATCGGGCTCGCTCTGTAGAAGAGTACCAGGAGGCGCTGCAGGTCATTCATAAGCAGAGTCGGCGGATGCGCAGCCTCATTGGCGACATGCTGGACTACACCCGCATGGATCAAAAATCCGAGCGCTATCCCATGGAGGACGTCGATCTGTCTCAGCTGGTTTGCGAAGCGACGGAACAGCTTCGGCTCATCGGCACAGGCAGCATCAGCCTCAGCGAACACATCGCTCCGGAGATCCATGTGCAGGGCAATCGGATGCTGCTGACCCGCCTTGTGCAGAACCTGCTCAGCAACGCCTGCCGCTACGGCAAAGAGAACGGCCATGTCCGCGTGGCGCTGTCCCGGGACGCGGAAAGCGTCCGTCTCTCCGTCCAGGACGATGGCATCGGCATTGCCAAGGAGGAGCAGGAGCGGATCTTCGATCGCTTTTACCGAAGCGACGCCTCCCGCTCCATCCAGGGCACGGGCCTGGGCCTGTCCATGGTCAAAAAAATTGCCGAGCTGCACGGCGCCGAGGTTTTGCTGGAAAGCGAGCCGGACATGGGAAGCACCTTCCAAATCGTTTTTTAAACATTTTCCCTCCTTCTCATGATCGCTTAATGTTTCTATGATACGATCCTATCAAGATCAGAGGGGACTCCCCCTCAACAGGAGGTATGTAATATGAAAAAAGCCATCATCGCGTCTGTCATTCTGGTTGGCCTGCTTTCCCTGAACGGCGGCGTGGCATACGCTGCGGGGCAGGTTGCCAAACGAAACGCCATCAGCGAAGAAACCGCTTGCAATTTTGCTTACGTGGACGCTGGGATTTCTCCGGAAGAGGCCAACGTCGTCAAGACAGAGTTTGATTTCGAGAAAGGCAAGTTTGTGTATGAAATCGAATTCGTGGCAAACGGCGTGGAATACGAGTACACCGTGGATTCCTCCAACGGAAAGATCATCAAGCGGGCCAGCGAGCGCAGCAGCGGTGTGCAGAGCCAGGCTCCGCTCTCTCCCACCGAAGGCGAGCAGGCCATAACCGCGCCCCAGGCGCAGGCCGGCATCGGTCTGGATCGAGCCAAAGAGATCGCCCTGGAAATGGCCGGGCTGTCCAGTCGGAACGACGTGGTCTTCCATAAGGAGATTCAGGAGCGGGAAAATGGCCGTTTGGTTTACAGCCTGAGCTTCCACGTGCCCGGCGAGGCGACGTATGAGTATGAATTGGACGCGGAAAGCGGCACCATCCTGGAAGAGAGCTTTGCATCCCTGCAGGACCGCGTCACTCCGCCTCCTTCCGCCGTGACTTCCGGCCAGACGCAGCAGCAGGCGCCCCTCGCCGCCCAGACCAGCATCGGCATCGACCAGGCCAAGCAGATCGTACTGGCCAAAATCGGCCTGTCCGCCGATCAGGTGGTGTTCAGCAAGGCCAAGCTGGAACGGGACAATGGCAGGCACGTCTATGATATTGAGTTCTACGTAGTCGGAGAAGCCGAATACGAATTTGAACTGGACGCGGAAACCGGAACCATTCTGGACACTGGCTACGAGAAATGGGAATCTGCGCCCGCCGCTGAACAGGCTCAGCCCCAGGCCACCGCCAAGCCTGCCGCACCGGCTCAGCCCCAGGCCACCGCCAAGCCTGCCGCACCGGCTCAGCCCAAACCCACTGCCCAGCCTGCAAATCCCGCGCCCGCGGCACCGTCGAATTCTTCCGGTAAGGCCATCACCCCGGAGCAGTCTCAGGCCGTCGCCATGCAGGAAACGGGCGTCTCCGCCAAGGATACCACAGGCCACAAGACCGAATTGGATCATGAGAACGGTCGGCCGGTTTACGAGGTGGAATACACCGCGAACGGCATCGAATATGAAGTAGACGTGGACGCCAACACCGGATCCGTTGTAAAGGTAGAAGCCGAGCCCCAGGATGACGACGACCACGACGACCACGACGACCGCGACGACGACTACGATGACCGCGACGACGACTACGATGACGATGACGACGAGGATGATGACGATGACGATTGAGCCGCATCACCGTATATTCAACAAAACAAAAAGCGTCTGGCCCGCATTGGGTCAGACGCTTTCTCGTTCTCTATGCTTTTGCCTACATTTTCTCCGGTGCGGAAACGCCGATCATGCCCAAGGACAGGGCGATCACCCGACGCACGCAGTCTGCCAGCAGCAGCCGCGCCTTCAGCAGCTCCTCCTCCGCGCCCTTTATACGGCAGGCGGTGTAGAAGCGGTGGAAGCGGGCAGCCAGCTCCGTCACGTACTTATTGATGCGGCTGGGATCATAGTCCCGGGCGGCCAGCCGAATCTCCTCCGGCAACGCCGCCAGCTGCCGCAGCAGCTCTTTCTCTGTCTCATGCTGCAGCAGGCTCATCTCCGCCGTTTCCGGCACACCATGGCCTTCCGCCGCCAGCGTTGACAGCAGCGTGCAGATGCGGGCATGGGCATACTGGACATAGTAGACCGGATTCTCGCTGTCCTGGCGCACAGCCAGCTCCAAGTCAAACTCCACCGGGCTCTCCGGCCGGGAGTTGAAGAAGTACCGAGCCGCGTCCACGGGGATCTCATCCAGAAGATCTGTCAGAGAGATGGCCTTGCCGGTACGCTTGGACATGCGCACCACTTCCCCGCCCCGGGTCAGCTTCACCAGCTGCATCAGCACCACGTCCAGCCGATGCTCTCCGTCCAAGCCCAGCGCGTCCATGGCGGCTTTCAGCCGGGCCACGTGGCCGTGATGGTCCGCGCCCCAGATATTGATGGCCTTGTCAAAGCCCCGCTGCTCCAGCTTGTTGCGATGATACGCAATATCCGCGGCAAAGTAGGTGTAAAAGCCGTTGGCCCGGCGCAGCACATCGTCCTTCAAGGCCAGTTTTTCAATGTCCTCCTGGCTCTTTCCGGCAGCACGCAGTCTGTCCGCCAGCAGACGGGAGGTGGCCAGCCACAAGGCCCCGTCTTTTTCGTAGGTATAGCCCCGCCGGCTCAGCTTTTCCACAGATTCCGCCACATAGCCGCTCTCGTGGAGACTGGATTCGTAGAACCACTGGTCGTATTCGATGCCGTAACGACGCAGATCCTCCTGCATCCGGGGCAGATTCCGCTCCAGCCCAAAGCGAGCCATCTTCTGGTGGCGCTCCGCCGTATCCATCTCCAGACAGCTCTCGCCGTACTGATCCCGGAATTGGGCGGCCAGCTCCCGGATATCGTCTCCGTGATAGCCGTCTTCCGGAAAGGCCACCTGCTCCTCCCCCAGAATCAGCTGCTGATACCGGGCGTCAATGGAAGAGGCAAATTTCTCGATCTGGTTGCCGGCGTCGTTGACGTAGAATTCCCGCCAGACCTGATAGCCTGCCCGATCCAGCACACTTGCCAGCGCATCGCCCAGAACACCGCCTCGGGCGTTGCCCATGTGCATGGGTCCCGTAGGATTGGCAGACACAAATTCCACCATAACCCGTCGACCCCGCCCCTCGTCGCAGCGGCCATAGTCGGCTCCTTCGGACTGGATAGCGGCGATCACGTCCCCATACCACTTGTCCGACAGGCGGAAGTTGATGAAGCCGGGCCCCGCCACCTCAACAGCGCGAAACCAAGTTCCCTCCAGCCGGGCGTTCTCCGCCAGAATCTCCGCGATTTTCCGGGGCGCCATGCGCAGCGCCCGCGCGCCGGCCATGGCATGATTGGCGGCGAAATCGCCATTTGCGCTGTCCTTGGGGATTTCCACGCTTCCATTGAGCTCCGCCCCGGCGGGAAGCTCTCCCTTCTCCGCCGCCTGCTCGTAGGCGGCCTGCAGGATTTCACTGACGCGCTCCTTGGCGTCCTGGATCAAATTAGCCATTTGCACTTCCTCGATTCTCTGTCTGCTTCACCGTGATTTGAAAGCGGTTGTGCGTCACCACGGCGTGTTCCATATTCATCACATAGTCGATCTCTACCCGGCCGCCGTTTTCGTCCAGTTTTTTCCGGATCTTCCGGGTGTCGATCCCCATGGTGGCCTGTCCATAAGGCGTCTCATACAGGAAGGAATTCTTGTTCCCCTCCTTGAAAACCATTCGGCTGGTGATCAGCCCGTCCCGGTCAACCACGATCTGATCCGGCATGACGATCATGCTGGTGCGTGTCCCCTCCAGTCCGGTGACCTCGCTCTCTTCATAGCTCAGGCAGCCTATTCCGTCCTCGAAACAGTAATAGCCGGCGGTGGTAAATTCCAACCGGTCCTCGTCCGCCTGCTGGTAACCGTGTATGCTGTTTATGGATATCCAAACGTCTTTGAGCATTTTATTCTTCTTCCTCCATCACGGGAATCTCCGTCACCGGTCCCTGCAGCGGCCTCCCCAGAAACAGGGATGCTGCCCGGGAAAATTCCGCGCCGC
>CACZSJ010000017.1 GCA_902783825.1 Oscillospiraceae bacterium
CGGTTGCGTAGGCCGCAAAATCAGCACGGGAACGCGGCCGACGCGTTTCTTTTCCACCCGGATCTCCCGATCCGGCCATAGCTTGATATGCATGATCATTCGTTGGCTGCAATGATCTCTTTCAGCGTTACGTGCTCATTGCGGAAGCGCACAGCACTGCGCTCGTTTTTCATGTGCAGGGCGTTCTTTGGGCAGGCGTGGAGGCAGGCGTAGCAGTCCTCGCAGTGATCGGAAAACCGCACCTGATCGGTCACGGTGATGTTGTTCGCCGGGCACACCTTGGCGCAGATGCCGCAGCGAATGCAATCATCGTTCACAATGTAATGCTGGGCCGCTGTATCCTTCAGTACCACCCGCCCCATAGTGTTGCGCACCAGGGCCATGCCGATCTTCTGCACAATGCCCACGCTCGGCGCATTTTTCTTCCGGGCGGCGATGTCCCGGCATACCGCGTCGATCTGCTCTTCGATCTTCTTGGCAGGCGCGTTCTCCATCTGGTTTTTCATCTCGAAGCCTGGCAGGTAATTGTCCACCATCTTGACGGTGTTCACATAGTCCAGCCTGATCCCCGCTTTTGCCGCCAGCGCCGCCGCGTTGGGAATGGCCACGGAATGGTTCATGCCGTAGGTGTAGATGAAAAAGAAATAATCCGTTTGGATGGCTGCTTTTTCCATGAACCGCCGCACCATCTTGGGCATCTCGCCGCCGTATACGGGGCACACGATGCCTACGGCGTCGTCGGTCAGTTCGATCCTGTCCTGCTTCATCAGCTGCGGGATGGAAAGCGCCTCGCCACCGATGCGCTTGGCAACGTATAAGCAGTTGCCGGTGGCGGTGAAATAGCAGACCTTCATCATGCTTCCTCCTTGCGACTCACCTACTGAAATAACCCTCCTGCTGAACCTGTCGGAATTTCCGATGGGTTCATTTCTCAAAAGACGAGGGATCATGCGACGTTATAACCATGGATTGCACTGTTCCAACAGTTGTTGCAAATTATGCAACAACTGAGTAGCTTCTTGACTATTCTCGAACTGTTCGGGATTTCCGAACGGTTGGGAATGGCCAGAAAATCGCATTTATCATGAGCACTCCAGTTGTTCGGAATACCCGAACAACTGCAATGCTATGCCAATACAATATCGGTTAATTCTCCTGTTTTATCAATAGTACTGCTCCACGTACCCATACGCTTTGCTGAACACATCCTTATCCCGGATCTTATACTTCACCATGATTACTTCGCGTAGGGAACGGGTAACGGTTTTCCGGCCTTCGCTGGTATTGGCCCAGCCGGGGAAGCGGACAATCTTTACGATGCCATCAATATCGTTGACCAACCGCTCCACAATTACAGGAGTGCTATCCACACGCACGGTTTCAAAGAGTTTGGTCAAGGCAGCCTTTCCGCGCTCTTCGGATTCCACAGGCTCTGCTGCTCGCTCCAGATGAGCGGCTTCAGTGGCCAGATCCAGCAGGGATTTTACAAATTCGATGCTGGTCAGCAGGCCGGATTCAACTTTGAGCCGCAGTTCTTCCACGCGCTTGCCCAAGGCTATGTAGCGCTCATCGTTCTCATGCTGATGGATGATCGCAATCAGGTCGATTTCCAGCTTCTTTGCTTTCTTTTTCGGGTCGCCGCCGGTTTCGATCAGATGCTGGATCATTTCCGCTTCCAGCTCAATCGTATCTTCAGAGGCGGGTTTGTCGGCCAGGTCGATATTCTCATGTACCAGCTGTAACGTTTTGCTGCCCAGCGCCGCCCAGATCAGCTTGCCGGAATCATCACCGGGGCGGATGGAATCATATACTTTGGACAGCCATTTATAGTCCGCCTTATAGGGCGTCAGGCAATCATCCGGGGACAGGGCGTTCCACACCTTGTTCAGCACCCGGTACTGCGCGCCAAAGGCGTCCCGTTCTTCATTGGTGGGCAGGCAGGCCTGTGCCTCCATCAGCCCTTCCCAATCTGTGCGGGTGCGATCCACCCCGGGAAAGTATTGCAGGCATTTCTCCACAAATTCACCAATGCGGCTCCGCAGCGATTCAATATTGGAAATGATCTTTCTGGCGGCTTCATCATCAAAATTCAGTGCCTTGGCCACATCATCAAAAATGCCGATGTAATCCACAATCAGGCCATAGCTCTTATCCTGCCCATACACACGGTTGGTGCGGCAAATGGCCTGCAGCAGCGTGTGATCTTTCATGGGCTTATCCAGATACATCACTTGCAGGATGGGCGCATCAAAGCCTGTCAGCAGCTTGCTGGTTACGATCACCAGCTGCAGCGGATGCTTGGGATC
>CACZSJ010000018.1 GCA_902783825.1 Oscillospiraceae bacterium
AGGAAGCGCAGCTGCTTTTCGCTGGGCTGCGGCAGTTCCAGTTTTGGCATAGAAACATCTCCTTGCGCCGGGGCGAGGGGCGCGGCGGCGGAATCGCCGGCGTCCTCCCCCGCGTGTCGAATTTTGTCGAAAGAGCCGTGGCGTGGGCGCTTCTTTTGGCGCCCACTACATACTCGCTTCGCCGCTGCCGTCCAGAAAGCGCACCGTCAGCTCCTGGCTCTCTCCGCCTCGCAGCTCTCGAGCCAGCCCCAGCACGTCCTTGAGCACCGCCGTCAGCTCCCGGGCCCGGCGGGGGTCGCTCTCCGGATCGGCCATCTGCCGCTCCAGCCCCTCCGTGGCCAGATCCGCCAGCCGCTCCAGCCGGGCGGCCAGCGTCGTCAATTCCTGTCGCTCCACGGCCTTGCCTCCTCTCCCGCCGGCGGGCTCAGCCCCGCCCGCTCCCAGTCGTAGTCCTCCGCCTGCTCCAGACTGCGGATGCCCCGGCGCTCCAGCTTCCCCAGCACGCCCTGGATATAGGGCCAGTTGCCGCCCCGCCCCGCCTGGGCCGCCTGGGCGAAGGCATAGCGCAGCAGATCGCTGCGCCGCTGGCGCTCCGCTGGATCCTCTCCGCCGCCGCTGAGGCAGCCAAAGATCCGAAGGCGGTCGTAGTAGTTGGGCTCCCGGGCGCAAAAGCAGGCGAACAGCTCCTCCGTCAAGCCCTCGGCGGCCTGTTTCTGCTCCGGCGCGGCCTGGGCATAGGCCTGGGCCGGAAGCCCCTGGCTGTGGAAAAACGCCTCCTCGCGCCCGGGCGCCTCTCCCCCAGCAGCAGCACCAGCAGAAATGGATCCGGTTTCGGTCCGGTCTGGTGGGGTCTGCTCCGGTGGGGTCTGGTCCGGTGGGGTCTGGTCCGGTAGCGGCGTGACGGTCACGCTTGTCTCCCGTGACCGCTGGCGGCGCTTTCGCTCCCGGTTCATCCGCTGCATGTGGGCGTAGCGCCCCCCGTAGAGCTCCCAGTCGTGCACCCGCAGGCTCTGCCCCTCCCCGTCCAGGAAGCCGCAGGCCAGCAGGGCGTCCAAGAATTCCTCCGCCCGCCGCGGGGGAAACTGGCAGACCGCGGCCAGGGACTTGGCGTCCAGCCGGGCCAGATTGCCGTCGGGGGCGTTCTCCAGGGTCCAGGTCCACAGCAGGCACAGGTGCCCCAGCAGCCCCGGGGTCTTCACCCGTAGCCGTTCCCGCAGCTGCATCAGCTTGGGATGCCGGGGCAGATTGGTGTGCAGCTCGATCCAGGCCATGGCTCAGCCCTCTCTTTCCGGGGCGGACAGCGCCGCCCGTCCCGGCTGGCAGCGGCAGGGTCGCCCGCCCGGGCGGCCATCGTCGGATGCCCGGCCAAGCCGGCGATCCTGCCCCGTCCAGGGGGGATATCCTGTGCGCAGGATGCTGGCGATGATGGGGTCGTCGGGAATGTTTTCCATAGCGGCTCTCCTTTGTGTGTGTCGTCGGTGGTTTTGCGTGATTTCGTTCTGTTTAACCGAACTTTTTGAGAAAAAAAGTAGGTGGGGACGATGTCCATTTTTTCTTTGCTTGTCCAAAGAAAAAATGGACAAAAAAAGAAACGACAGCCGGGGAGACCCCGGCACCCCCGGTGCGGGTCGTGAGCCTAAAGCCCCGTGGCACACCATCTGGAAGACCGGGCTGCTGCCGGCCTCGCTTTGTCGAATCTTGTCGAAAGAGGCACGCGCTTCCCCGCTTCCCCCGTCCTCTCCGAGCAGAGCCCAGCGTCAGCGGGTCTGCGAGGACAAGGAAGAAGGAGGGAGCGGCGTGCAGTTTTCCCCGTCAGGGGGAAACGGAACATAGCGAGCTTCTTCTGACGTTCGGTTATACCTTACCACATTTTCCCGGATTTGTCAAGAAAAAGATTCGGTTTATCTTGACTTTTTTTCGGTTAAAGTTTACAATGAGACCAAACAACGGGTCTTTTATACCCACAGGAGGTGCGCGATGGGCGGCATCATCACCTATGATCGGCAGATCTTCGCCGACAATCTGCAAGGGCTCATGCGCCGCAGCGGGGAGCGGCAGGCGGATATCGCTCGCCTGCTGGCGGTGAGCAAAAGCACGGTTTCGGCCTATTGCAGCGGGGAGCAGATGCCCCGCATGGACAAGATCGAGCAGCTGGCCCACCACTTCGGGGTGAGCCGGGACTTTCTCATCAGCGGCGGCGGGACGCCCCAGGCTCCGGCCGGGGCGGAAGCCCCGGAGGCGATGCGTCCCTCCCCCGCCCTGGACGTGTACAACAGCCTCAACGACCCGGGGCAGGCGGAGTTTCTCCGCTACGGCCGCTACCTGGCACAGCAGCCGGAGTACCGGGCCAGCAAGCCCCGGGGGGAGATCCTGCCCATCAAGCACTATCTGGTGCCGGCGGCGGCGGGCTACGCCTCGCCCATCCAGGGGGAGGATTACGAGCTGCTGCCCCGGACGGCGGAGACCCCGCCGGGGGCGGATTTCTGCATCACCGTCCGGGGGGACAGCATGGCCCCCTATATCCAGGACGGGGACCTGGTCTACGTGCGCCGGGACGCGCCCCTGCGGGAGTTTGATGCGGGGGTCTTCTTCGTGGACGGGGACGTGTACTGCAAGCAGTGGTGCGTGGACTACGCGGGCACCCTGCACCTGCTCTCGGCCAATCCCGCCCGGCAGGACGCCAATCTGGTGCTCCCCCGGGACAGCGGCCGCAGCTGCGTGTGCTTCGGCAAGGTGCTGCTGAGCCGCGCCCTGCCCCGCCCTGCCTATTTTTAAGGCCCTTTTCCTCCCCACCCGGGCGCCTTTTCCCTTGCGCGCAGGCGGCCCGTGTGCTATAATCTATCCGACATTTTTTTCGACATTTTCCACCTACACGAAAGGCGGTGGCTTTCTATGCCAAGCAAACCCAAAGTCCGTTTTTACACCCTGCGCAGCAGCTTCGGCGTCGGCTCCGGTGTGATTTTGCTGTGCCTGTCCATCGTGTTCCGGCTCATCGGCTGCTGGGGCATGTGGGACGATCGGTATTTCTTCGTCACCCAGATCGCCCTGCCGGTGCTCAGCGCCCTGCTGTTCATCCTGCTGCTGCTGCTTTTCGGCCGGATCGCCCTGTGGACCACGATGCTGCCCATGCTGGGCGGCGTGGCCTTCTTCGTGCTCCGCGCCTTCACCTTTGACAATACGGTGCACACGGTGCTGTGCGTGCTGCTGTACGTGCTCATCGCGGTGCTGTATATCGCCACAGTGTGCAACCTCATCCGCACCAAGTGGCTGCTGCCGCCCCTGTTCCTGCTGCCCTTTCTCTACCACGTGGGCGTGGAGGATCTGGCGGCCCTGCGCAACACCGCCCAACCGGTGAGCTTTGCCGCCGGCATGCAGGAGATGAGCGTGCTGTGCATCATGCTGGCCATGTTCTTCATCTCCATGGCCATCCGCAAGCGCTATAAGGACGCGCCGGAGAGCGCCGCGCAGCCGGAGCCTGCCCCTGTGCAGCCCGAACCCGCCCCCGTGCAGCCCGCGCCCGCCCCCGTGCAGCCCGCGCCCGCCCCCGTGCAGCCCGCGCCCGCGCCCCTGATGCCCGAGCCTGAGCCGGAGACGACGCTGGCCCAGCCGCCTGTGGCGGAGGAAGCCCTGGCGGAGCCGGCGGAAGCGGCGGAAATCGTGGAAGCGGCGGCGGTGGCGGCAGCCCCGGCGTCCGGCGGTCTGTTGGGCAAGCTCTTCCGTCGGGGAGAGAAGGCCGCCAAAACGGAGGAAGCCCCGGAGGCGGAAGTCGTCGAAGCGGAAGTCGTCGAGACAGAGGCCGTCGAAGCGGAGGCGCTCCCTGAGGAGGCGCCGGCGGAAGACGGCGAAGCGCATACGGAAGAAAGCGAAGTCGATACGAGAGCATGAAAAACGAGCCCTACGAGGGCACCCACGTCCAGCCCGCCGTCACGGCGGAACGTCTGAAACAGGAACAGCAGGCCCTGGCCAAGGCCAAGCGGGCAGCCGCCCGGGAGGAGCGCCGCCGTCTCAAGGCGGCGCGCAGCCCCAAGGAGCCCCGCAAGCCCAAGGAACCCAAGCCCCTGCCCCCGCCCCGGCCTGTGAACCGGAAGCGGCGGCGGCTGTTTCTCGGCGCCGCGGTGGCCGCGGCCTTGCTTTTGGCCCTGCTGGCCTTTGTTGTGACGGATCGGAGCGGTGCCGCTGCCCGAAAACAGTATATGCTTCAGGCCGCGGCCAGCTATGAGGCCGGGGACTATGACGCTGCCCTGAGCAGCCTGCGCCGGGCCGAGGCCATCGCCAGCGACGAGGACTGTCTGCAAATGATGGCCGACTGCTACGAGGCCCAGGGGAACCTGGAAAAGACCCTGGAGGTGCTGCGCCGGATGAACCGGGCGGAGCAGAGCGTCACCCAACGGATCACCCGACTGGAGCAGCAGCGCCAGCAGGAGGCCCAGGCGGGCTACCTGACGGTGGCCGGGCGGCAGCTTCCCCCGGACACCCGGGATCTGATGCTGGACGGCCTGGGTCTGGGGGACGAAAGCCTGTTGGAGATCGCCCAGCTCCACGCCCTGAGCAGTCTTTCCATGATGGACGACGCCCTGACGGATCTGACGCCCCTGGCGGAGCTGGGAGGCCTGGACACCCTGAACCTCAGCGGCAACCAGATCCGGGATCTGACGCCCCTGGCCCGGCTGAGCCAGCTGCGCACCCTGTACCTGGACGACAATCCCCTGACGGATCTGACGCCCCTTTACGCCCTGCACCAGCTGAGCACCCTCAGCCTCTGCGGCATTGAGCTGGACGCCCAGCAGCTGCATGCCCTGGCGGCGGCCCTGCCCGACTGCGTCATCCGCAGCGACGCGGCCAGCCCCAAGGTGACGGAGATCACCCTGGGCGCGGTCAGCTTCAAGTCCGACGTGACGGAGCTGGATCTCAGCGGCCAGCAGCTGCACGATCTGCAGGCCCTGGCTCTGTGCACCCAGCTGCGCAGCCTGGATCTGTCGAACAATCAGATCTCTGATCTGACCCCGCTGATGAACCTGCCGAATCTGGAGACGGTGGATCTGCGCGACAACCAGGTCTCCGACCTGCGGCCCCTGATGGGCCTGCGCCAGCTGCGCAGTCTGGACGCGGCGAACAACCGGGTGACGGACACGGCGGCGGTGGGCGCCATGACGGGGCTGCGATCCCTGGATCTTTCCCACAACAGCCTGACGAATCTATCCGGCCTGCGCAAGCTGAGCAAGCTCAGCAGCCTTTCCCTGGACAGCACCGGCCTGTACGACGGCTCTCTGGGGGATCTGGAGGGCCTGAGCCAGCTGCGCACCCTGTTTCTGGACAACAATCCGGGGCTGAGCAACGAGGCCATGGGTCGGCTGCAATCGGCCCTGCCCACCTGCTCCATCAGCTATACGGAGCTGGTGTACACGGTGACCATCGGCGGCGTGGAGCAGCCCAGCGACGCCACCAGCCTCAACCTCAGCGGCCGGGAGCTGACGGACATCACGCCCCTGGATCAGATGCGCTGTCTGGAGACGGTGGACCTGTCGGTCAACAGCATCCGCAACGTGTACATCTTCCAGCACAGCCCCAGCCGGGACACCATCCGCACCCTGAACCTGTCGGACAACGGCCTGACGGATATCACGGGCCTGTCCGCCCTGACGGCGGTGGAGTCGCTGGATCTGCGGCTGAATCTGATCTCCTCGGTGCAGCCGCTGATGAAGCTGAAGACCCTGCGGCTTTTGTACCTGGGGGGCAATCCCCTGTCCCAGCAGCAGCTGCAGGCCCTGCAGGAGGCCCTGCCCGACTGCAGCATCAATTTGGACTGAGCGGCAAAAAAACGAAAACTCCCGCTTCCTTTCTGCCTCGTCCTGTGCTATACTGATGACACAGGAAAGGAGTTGACTTCCATGAAATTTACCTTTGCGGAAAAGAAGATGGATTCCTCCCCGGATTTGCGCGCCTATGCGGAGCGCAAGATCGGCAAGCTGGATCGCTTTTTCCGGAACGAGGCGGAAGCCTACGTGACCTTCAGTTTGGAGCGTGGCCGCTTCCGGGCGGAGATCACCATCCACAACAACGGCACCTACTACCGGGCCAACGAGCTGACCCAGGACATGTACGCCTCTGTGGATTCGGGCGTGGCCGCCATCGAGCGGCAGATCCGCCGGAACAAGACCCGTCTGGAGAAGCGCCTGCGGGAGGGCGCGCTGGAGCGGGAGATCGTCCCCGCCTACCTCCCCGCGGAGGACGCGGACGACGAGGAGTTCCAAATCGTGCGCAACAAGCGTTTTTCCATCAAGCCCATGTCCGCCGAGGAGGCGATTCTGCAGATGAACCTGCTGGGCCACGAATTTTTCGTGTTCCGCAACATGGACGCGCAGGACGCCGTGGCGGTGGTCTACAAGCGCCGGCAGGGCGGCTACGGCCTGATCTGCGACGATGGGCTGGACGAGGGCTGAGCCCTCGGCAAACAGGCATCCCCTTCCCCTTGGGATTGAGATAAAAAGTATGGAGGCTAAGCTTATGAAATGTCCCCGCTGCGGCAGTGAAATGACGCTGGACACCCATCGCAGGTATCCCCTGGAAATGTGCTATAACTGTGGCTATATGGAAGGGCGCAACATGGGCCCCGACGCGGAAAAGACCAGCAATTTCGCCCACCTGAGAGTCCTCAACTTCAACGAGACCGTGGTCTTCCTCTCGGAAGGTCTGGGTCTGGATCGGCGCAAGGTGGAGGACTGGCTGGACGATCCCTGCCAGATCTGAGCGCACAGCAAGTCACGCGGAAGGGCGGCCCCCCGGGCCGCCTTTCCCCTATCAATCGAGAAAGGGCAAGGACAAGACCATGGAGGAAAACAAGCTGGGCACCCTGTATATCGTCGCCACGCCCATCGGCAACGCCCGGGACATGTCGCCCCGGGGGATGCAGATTCTCAGCGAGGCGGATCTGATCGCCGCGGAGGATACCCGCCGCTCCATGGTGCTGCTCAACAAGCTGGGCATCCGGGGCAAGCTGGTGTCCAATCACAAGTTCAACGAATACGGCAAGGCCCGCTGGTTCATCCAGCAGCTGCAGGAGGGCAAGAGCGTGGCGGTGATCACCGACGCGGGCACCCCCTGCATCTCCGACCCGGGCAACGAGCTGATCCGGGCCGCGGTGGAGGCGGGGATCCGGGTGCTGGGCATCCCCGGCTGCTGCGCGGCGGTGACGGCCCTGTCCATCTCCGGCTTCGATCTGAGCGAGTTTAGCTTTCTGGGCTTCTTCCCCCGGGAGAACGCCGCCCGGCGCAAGCTGCTGGAGCGGATGCGCCAGGGGGAGATCCGCAGCTTCGCCCTGTACGAAAGCCCCAAGCGGATCATGGAGCTGGTGGACTTTCTCATCCAGGCGGAGGCGGCCTGTCGGCTCTGCCTGTGCAACGACATGACCAAGCTCCACGAGATGTGCTTCCGGGGCAGCCCCGCCCAGGTGAAGGAGCAGCTGCTGGCCAAGGGCAACTACGACAAGGGCGAATACGCCGTGGTCATCGAGCTGGACAAGGACTATCTGTTCCGCAAGGTGGAGCATACCGTCTCCCCCGAGGCCATGCTGGTGGACGCCATGGTCTCCGGCGGCCTGGACGCCAAGGCCGCGGTGGCGGCGGTGCTGGCGGACGCGAACAATTCCTATTCCAAGAACGAGCTGAAGGCCGCCGCCCTCCGCCTGAAAAAGCTCTTCTCCTAAGCCGGCGCCCGGCGCTCCGGCAACCCGGCGCCCTGCGCTCCGCACCCGGTTGGCCGCCCCCCCGGCAATCGGCAACCCGTGCACCCGACGCCTGGCACCCGCGCCACTGGCCTCCCCACAACGAACACAAGCCCCCGGGTCTTTTGAACCCGGGGGCCTTGCTTTTTTACGCTATGCTCTTGTTTCGCCTTTCCCCTTACGCCTTGCCGATCAGTTTGGCATAGCGGTACAGGAAGGACACGATCTGCCCCCGGGTACAGGCGTTCCCCGGCCCGAAGGTGGTGGCGCTGGTGCCCGAGGTGATGCCGTTGTTGTAGGCCCAGTTCACCGGCTTGTAGTAGTAGGCGCCGCCGGGCACGTCCGTGAACCCGGCGCTGCCGCCGGCATCCGGTCTCCCGGCCACGCGCCACATGAAGCTCACCACCTGGGCGCGGGTACAGGTGTTCCCCGGCCCAAAGGTCGTGGCGCTGGTGCCCGAAGTGATCCCCGCGTGGTAGGCCCAGAGCACCGGCTTATAGTAGTAGTCGCCGCTCTTCACGTCCGTGAAGGGGTTGTCGTAGGACGCAGGCTCCGG
>CACZSJ010000019.1 GCA_902783825.1 Oscillospiraceae bacterium
GCGGAAAAATTCCTGGGTCACCTCGTAGCTGTTCGCTCTCAGACGCAGCAGCTCGGCCGCCGCCCCCAGCGTCTGATAATTGGTGTTCGCATATTGAAAGCAGCCGGTATCCGTAGTCACCGCGATATACAACAGCGTTGCTTCCTCCGCGCTTACGTCTCCGCAGATCGATTTGATCAGGTCCAAAATGATTTCTCCGCAGGAGGACTTCTCCGCGCGGATCAGTTCATGGGGCGCGTAATGAGAATTGGTGGGATGGTGATCGATGCACAAATCCACCTTTCCTTTGAAGCCTTTGGACAGCATTTCCTCCGTCGCCACATCTACAGAGACCGTAAAGGCTGCTTGATACGCTGCTGGCGCAAAATAAGTCTCCACATAAGGCCGAAGCTTCCGGATCACCTGAGGATTGGGAAAGAGATAGGCCTCTTTTCCCGCCCGGCGCAACGCGCTGCAAAGGGCGGCGGCACTGCTCATGGTGTCACCGTCCGGGTTTTTATGCGTTACGATCAAAATCTGGTCACAGCGCCGCAACAGCACGGCGCACTCCCGATAGTTCATAGCCTCACTCCTCGGTGTCATCAATCTGCAAGGATTGGATCACACGGTTGATATGCGCACCGTATTCGATGCTGTGATCCAGCTCAAACACCAGCTCCGGCGTATAGCGCAGATCCAAAGATTTGCCGAGCTCTCTGCGCAGCCAGCCGGCGGCAGACTTCAAACCCTTCTTGAATTCCTTTTCATTTTCCAGACCCAGTACGGACAGCCAGACCTTGGCATAGCGCAGATCTCCGGTTGTCTCTACCCGGGTCACGCTGATCATCCCCTGCTGTACCCGGGGATCCTTGATGTTGCGCAGATGCGCGGAAAGCACCCGCTGAATGTCGTCGTTCGTTCTCTCCAGTTTATTGGAAGCCATTGTATTCTCCTCGCTGTAAACATGCGGGCTCTCTGTCGAGCGCCCGCATGCCATGTCTTATTCCGTAATCTGCTCCATTACGAAGCACTCGATCACATCGCCGACCTTGATGTCATTGAATTTCTCCACCTGCATGCCGCATTCATAACCGCTGGCCACTTCCTTCACATCGTCCTTGAAGCGGCGAAGCGACGCCAGGTTTCCTTCGTGAATCACGATGTTGTCCCTCAGGACCCGCACCTCGCAGCCACGCTGGATCTTACCGTCGGTGCAGTAGCAGCCGCAGACGGTGCCCACCTTGGAAACCTTGTAGGTTTCGCGGACTTCTGCGTGGCCGATAACCGCCTCCCGGAACTTGGGCGCCAGCATACCTTTCATAGCCGCCTCGATCTCGTTGATGCAGTCGTAGATGACCCGGTACATCCGCATATCCACATTGCTGCGCATGGCGCTGTCTCGTGCGGCGTTGTCCGGCCGCACGTTGAAGCCCACAATGATGGCCCCGGATGTGGCCGCCAGCATCACGTCGGACTCGTTGATGGCGCCTACCGCGCTGTGGATCACCTTTACGCGGACTTCTTCGTTGGAGATCTTCTCCAGAGACGCCTTGACCGCCTCCGCAGATCCCTGTACGTCCGCTTTTACGATCAGGTTCAAGGTCTTCATCTCGCCGGCCTGGATCTGGTTGAACAGATCCTCCAGGCTGACCTTTTTTGCGCCGGGCATCGCATTGCTGCTCTGCTGGATCCGCCGCTCCTCCGCCAGCTCTCTGGCCATGCGCTCATCGGACACGGCGTTGAACACGTCGCCCGCGCTGGGCACTTCGGACAGGCCGGAAATCTCCACAGGCATGGAGGGGCCGGCTTCGGTTACCCGCTGTCCCTTGTCGTTGATCATGGTGCGCACACGGCCCACCGCCGTACCGGCAATGATGATGTCGCCCAGCTTCAAGGTGCCGTTTTGCACCAGAACCGTCATAATGGGACCGCGGCCCTTATCCAGCCTGGCCTCGATAACCGTACCCTTGGCCGCCCGGTTGGGATTGGCCCGCAGTTCCTGCACCTCTGCCAGCAGAACCAGATTCTCCAGCAGCTTGTCGATGCCCATGCCGGTCTTGGCGGAAATGGGGCAAATGATGGTCTCGCCGCCCCATTCTTCAGCGACCAGATCATATTCGGTCAGCTGCTGCTTGATACGCTCAGGATTGGCGCCCACGGTGTCCATCTTGTTGATGGCCACAACCACCGGGATATTGGCCGCCTTGGCATGGTTGATGCTCTCAATGGTCTGGGGCATAATGCCGTCATCCGCCGCCACCACCAGAATGGCAATATCTGTAACCATGGCACCGCGAGCGCGCATAGAGGTAAAGGCCTCGTGGCCCGGAGTGTCCAGGAAGGTAATGGGGCTGCCGTTGATTTCCACGGTGTACGCACCGATGTGCTGGGTAATGCCGCCGGCTTCGCCGGAAACCACATTGGCGTTGCGGATATAGTCCAGCAGGGAGGTCTTGCCGTGGTCCACGTGACCCATTACAACCACAACAGGGGCGCGGGGCAGCAGATCCTCTTCTTTATCCTCATGGTCATCGATCAGACGCTCTTCCACGGTGACGATGACTTCTTTTTCCACCTTGCAGCCCAGCTCCATTGCCACCAGAGCCGCCGTATCGTAATCGATGATCTCGGAAACAGAGGCAAACACACCCATCTTGAACAGCTGTTTGATGACCTCGCTGGCGCTCTTTTTCATCCGGCTGGCCAGTTCGCCCACGCTGATCTCATCGGGAATCTCTACCTTGACCTGCTGCTTGCGGGCGATCTCCAACTGCAAGCGGTTCATTTTATCCCGCTCCTCCTGGCGGCGCTTGGCAGAGGGACTCTGCTGCGGGCGCTGCTTGGACTTGCTGGTGATCTTCTCCTTATTGCCCCGGCGCATGTTGCTGTTGTTGGCCTTGGTTCCCGCCAGGTTCTCAAACTTCTCGTTGTATTTCTCAATGTTGACCGCAGCAGAGCGGCGGGTATCCACCACACGCTTTTCCGCCACCTTGCGGGGCACAAAAGGCTTATCCTTTTTTTCCTCTCTGGGCGCCACGGCCGCCGCAGGCTGACGCTGGCCGACTTGAGAAGCCGGCTTGCCCGCCGGCTGCTGGGGAGCTGGCTTGCTCTCCGCTTTTTCTTCCCGGCCTTTGGCGGCAGGCTTCGGAGCCGGCGCGCTCTTGAAGATTTCTTCCAGGCTTTCCGCCTGATTATGCTGCGTCATGTATTCGAAGATAACGTCCAGCTCATGATTCTCCAGAACCTGCATGTGATTCTTGGGCGGCGCAATGTAATCCGTAAGGATCTGGGAAATCACCTTACTGGCCACATTAAAATCCTTTGCCACCTCATGTACTCTGTATTTGATCATGCTCATACGTTAGTCCTCCTTTTTCCGCTCTGTTTGCTCTTGCCGGCTGTCGTCTCCTTGCGCCGTTTCATTTTGGCCAGGCGCGCCGCCGTCTCCGTTGCCGTCGATCCGTAGTCCTCCGGCCACTGTTCGGCCAACAGCCGCATCAGCGCATCCGCAAATCCCATATCGGTCACCGCCGCCATCGCACAGCCGCCCACGCCCACGTGGGCGGAAATCTCTTCCTTGAGAAAGGGCAGCGTCACCAGCGGGAATCTACGTCCCCGGGCGAAGGATTCCGCCCGTTTTCTCGCGTTATCCGAAGCGTCCGCCGCCAGAAGCAGCAGCCTCGTCTTTCCGCTTTGCACGGCCGTTGCCGTGTGATCCTCTCCCAGCGCCAGGGTGTTGGCCCTGCGCATCAAGCCCAGCAGCTTGAGTGTCCTTTCTCTCATGCGCCGGCCTCCATTTCCTCTCGCAGTCTGTCATAGACCGCCTCCGGGATCTGGGCCGAAAACGCCCGCTCCAGAGCCCTGGCCTTCACCGCTTTGCGCAAGCAGTCTGCCTGTGGGCAAAGATATGCGCCGCGGCCGTTGGCCTTACCTTTAAAATCCAGGCTGATCTCTCCTTCCGGGGAGCGAACCACCCGTATCAGTTCTTTCTTCGGTTTCATCTCGCGGCAGCCAAGGCACTGCCGCATCGGGGTTTTCTTCTGCACGTTGGCCACCTCGCTTTCTCCCGTGTGCTTAAGATTCGCTCTCCGGCTTGATGTCGATTTTATATCCCGTCAGCTTCGCGGCCAGGCGGGCGTTCTGCCCTTCTTTGCCGATGGCCAGCGAAAGCTGGGAATCCGGCACCACGACCCGGCAGCTTTTCCCATCCTCCAGCATGGTCACGCTGACCACTTCCGAGGGAGACAGCGCCGCGGCGATGTACTCCTCCGGGTATTCGCTGTAGTTGACGATATCAATCTTCTCGCCGCCCAGTTCGTTGACGATGCTGGAAACACGTCCGCCTCTGGGGCCGACGCAGGCGCCAATGGGGTCCACATTGGGATCAGAAGACCAAACCGCCATCTTGGTGCGGCTTCCGGCTTCTCTGGCAATGGACTTGATCTCCACCGTGCCGTCAAAGATCTCCGGAACCTCCAGTTCAAACAGCCGCTTCACCAGCCCCGGATGGGTCCGGCTGATCAGCACCTGGGGCCCGCGGGTGGAGTTGCGTACTTCAACCACATAGACCTTGATCCGATCCCCTTCAACCAGCTCTTCCGTCTTGATTCGCTCATTGGGAGCCAGCATGGCCTCTGTATACTCGCTGTTGGAAGAGATACGGATGGACACGCTGCCGTTGCGGGGCTCCACATGAGAGACGACGCCCGTGAGAATTTCATGCTCTTTGGAGGTGAATTCTTCATAGATAATCCCCCGCTCCGCCTCGCGGATGCCCTGGATGATCACCTGTTTGGCAGACTGCGCCGCAATCCGCCCGAATTTGGTGGTATCCACCGGCACCGCCAGAAGATCCCCCAGCTTCGCCCGGCGGCTGACCTTCTTGGCAGCCTCCAGGATGATCTCATGACTGGGATCCTCAACCTGTTCTACCACAGTCTTATTGATGAACATCTCAATCCGCTTTTTTTCTTCGTCCAGAACGATCTCTACATTATCCTCGCACTCGGGATAATCCTTCCGAAAAGCGGTGAGCATCGCCTGCTTGATTTTATCAAACATGTACGCTCTGGGGATGCCCTTTTCCTTTTCGATCATTCCAACAGCGTCAAAAAATTCAGCGTTCATTTCCAATCTCCATTCTGTACTGAGAATATATGACTAAATACTGACATGCAGTCTGACCTGCGCAATCTGTGCCGGCTTGAAACAGCGTTGCCGCCCCTTATCCTCAATGGTGACGACGCCCTCCTCGTATGCCGCAAGCGTGCCTACGAAGGCCTTGCTACCCTCCATCGGCTGATAGAGCTTTACCTCAACCTGATGGCCCATGAACTGGGCAAAATCCGAGGGTCGCTTCAGTTCCCGCTCCGCGCCCGCCGAACCAACTTCAAACACGTAGCTGTCTGCAATCGGATCCGCTTCATCCAGGATCGGGTCCAGCCTGCGGCTGATTCGCTCACAGTCGTCGATCCCGACGCCGCCTTCTTTATCAATAAATACCCGCAGATACCAGGTTCCGGCCTCCCGGACGTATTCTACATTCCAAAGGGAGCAGCCCTCTTCCTCTACAACCGGCCTTGCCAGCGCGGAAATCTGATCTGTAAGCTTACTCATGCTTCTCCTTTCCAGGTCCACCTTGCCGGCCTTCGCTTGCCGGGGCAAAAGCTTCGCAAAAAAGAGTGGGCCGCAACCCACTCTGACTAAACCATAATCCTACCTGTGCCACTATACCACCATCCCGCACAGATTGCAAGAGTTTTTTCGCAAGAATAACGGCTTTCCCACGGCAAGAGCAACCTCGCCGCCGTGGGAAAAATTCAGTAACGGAAATCCGGCACGTAATGGGCGTAGAATTCCTCATAGCAAATGCCGTTGTCCATGATAAATTTTGCCGCCTCCTGGCCAACGTAACGGTAATGCCAGGGCTCATCCCAACCGGTCAGCAGCAGCTTGCGGGTAGGATAGCGTTTGATAAAGCCATAGTTGGCACAGATGCTGTCCAGATACTCAAAAAACGCATGGTTCATGTTGTCGTAGATCAGCTTGTTGTACGGTCGATCCATCAGATCTACCGCAAGCCCCAGCTGATGCTCGCTGGCGCCGGGGAATGCTGTAATGGTCTTGGCCTCCGCCACCGCGTCCTGATAGCGGGGATCCATGTACATATTGTCCCCATCCGGGATACCCATTCCCAGGGCGATTTGGGTCGCCTTGCCGTTAAAAAGAGTCTCCTGATAAGAATAGGATCGATATGCGCCCGCCACGTAGACATTGAAGCCATGGTTCTGCATATCCTCGATCAGCGCGTCCAGGCTGGGCATAGCTACGGTGCTAAAGAGCATGTACGAGGTCGTGCTGATCACGTCCACATCGGGTGTATACCGGGGAGAGAGCAGATTATCTTCGTTGACCATGCTGTATTGCGTAAGATTGATGTCGATCTGCGGCCAGATATCCTCTGTGGGCTCCGGCGTCGGCACCGTGTTGGGATCGTAAAAGGCCGCGCCGTTGCTTTGGACATAGGCGCCCTCCACGCCGCCAAAAATCACGTCTGTGCGACTTTGCGCCCGGGACACGACAATGGTATACAGCACCAGCGACAGTCCTGCCATACACAGCAGCCACAGCACCCGTCTTTTTTGCATTGCTCTCTCACCTGCCTTTCTCTCTGATTTATGTATTATAGCACGCCTTTCCGCTGAGTTCAATACCCGCCCTTACCAGGGATTGGCCTCCTCGCCCAGTGCACCGCGCAGCTTTTCCAGCGCCCGTTTTTCAATCCGCGAGACATAGGAGCGGCTGATGCCGCACAGCTGCGCCGTCTCCCGTTGCGTACAGGGCGGTTGGCCGTCCAATCCGTACCGCAAACGGATGATCCGGCTCTCCCGCTGCGTCAGAACGGTCTCCACGCTGTCGCGAAGCTTCCCACAAATCTCCTCGCTTCCCAGCTTTTCAAGGATATCGTCGTCCTGCGCGACAACGTCCATCACGGACAGCCCGGCACCTTCTCCGTCTGTGTCCAGCGCCTCTGACAAGCTCAAATCCCCGGCGCTTTTGCGCAGGCTGCGGAAATACATCAGAATCTCGTTTTCAATGCAGCGGGAAGCATAGGTAGCCAAACGGACGCCCCGATCCGCCTTGTAGGTGTTGATTCCCTTGATCAGCCCCACGGTTCCGATGGAAATCAAATCGTCCACCTCATCCGTCTGGGCGTAATACTTTTTGACAATATGCGCCACCAGACGCAGATTGTGCTCCACCAGGGTGTTGCGCGCTTGCACGTCTCCCGCTGCCCATCGGTCCAGGCACGCCTGCTCCTCTTCCCGGCTCAAGGGCTTGGGAAAAGAGTCTCCGGGCGAAATGCGCAGCATCAGCAGCAGACTGTTCACCAGTAGAAAAAACGCCGTTTCCAGCATCGAATCACCCCGGGTTATTCTATGTGGAAAACGCCGGTCCAAATTCGTCTGTTTTCGATTTCCCGCGCTCTCCCTTGACGCTGGTCGGGCAGCCCGCTATAATGTAAAAAAAAAACGGGAGGCGTAGCATTTGCAGAAGCGGCTATTTTTGCTTGGCCCCAGCGGCAGTGGAAAATCTCAGCTGATCCGCAGCGTACTGGGAGACAAATTGAGTATGGCCGGCGGTCTGGTAACTCGGCCGCTGCAGTCCGCGTCCGGAAGCCTGCTGGGCTTCGCGCTGCTCCCCCCTGCCGCCCTGGCCGGCGTCACCGGCCTGGAGTCGCGCATGTTTCTCAGTTTTGCGGAGGGAATGCCTCAACACGATAACGAGGTTTATCGCCAATACGGTACCCAACTGTTGGAAGAGGCTGTTTTCTATCCCTTCGCTGTTCTGGATGAGATCGGCGGCTTTGAACTGATCATCCCCCAGTTTCGCAAGGCGCTGGAAGATCTGCTCAACGCGGACCTTCCCATTCTGGGTGCTATGAAAACCCAGGAGGAGGCCGAGCTGTATCGGCAGTATCTGGGGATTGGGGAACGCTTTTCCCTTCAGAGTCAGCGCCTGTACGAGGCGTTGGAGGCAGATGCGGACACCCTGATCCTGCCGATGGAGGAAGGCAATCCCGAGGCGACTGCGCAGCTTGTCCGCGCCTGGGCCGCCCAATACGTTTTTTAGCCATGCGATACGAAGAGATTCTGCCCGCCGTTTTTCTTTCCCGGCCCAATCGCTTTGTGGCCCATGTTCTGCTTAACGGGAAACCGCTGCTCTGTCACGTGAAAAACACCGGCCGCTGCCGGGAGTTGCTGGTACCTGGCGCAACCGTTTATCTGCAGCACCGCAAGGCGCCCGGCCGAAAAACCGAATATGATCTTATCGCCGTGGAAAAGGGCGCACGGCTCATCAACATGGACGCGGCAGCGCCCAACGTGGTTTTCGGTGAATACCTTTCCGAGGGCGGTCTTGGCTTCGTGCCCGACCAAATCCGGCCGGAGCAGTGCCACGGGGATTCCCGTTTTGATTTTTTCTTTACGTATGGCGACATGCGCTGCTTTGCCGAGGTGAAGGGTGTGACGCTGGAAGAGCAGGGCGTCGCCCGCTTCCCGGACGCGCCGACTCTGCGGGGCGTCCGGCACCTGCACGGTCTGGCAGACTGTGTTCGGGAGGGCTTTTCCTGCTGGGCCGTCTTCATCATCCAAATGCAGGGCGTGCGATATTTTGAACCCAATCGGGTCACGCATCCCGCCTTTGCCGATGCCATGTCAGCGGCAAAGGCCGCCGGGGTCAAGCTGCTGGCTCTGGACTGTGAAGTGAAGCCGGACAGCCTTCGGATCCGCCAACCGGTGGAGATTTGCCTGGAATCCCCCGGGCACCTTTAAAAAATAAATGATATCACGCAAATATGACAGGAAGGTAGGAAGCCATATGCAATCCGATCAGGAGCTCTATTACCACGACCACGGCGACGGACACGTCCATTGCCATCCGGCGGAGCATACGCACAATCATGGACATCGTCATAGTCATACCCAGACCAAGGCAGTCATCAATCGCCTTGCCCGCGCCATCGGCCATCTGGAGTCTGTCAAACGCATGGTGGAGGACGGCCGGGATTGCACCGACGTTCTGATCCAACTGGCTGCCGTTCGTTCCGCCCTGAACAGTACCGCCAAAGTGATCTTGAAGGATCATCTGGAGCATTGTGTGTCCGATGCAGGCGCGGAGAGTCCTGACTTGCAGGCGCTCAACGAAGCAATCGACAAATTCATGTCTTAAACACAAAATCCGGACGGAGCCGCTCCTGTTTCGAGCAGCCCCATCCGGATCTTTTTTTACCGCAGCAACAGCTGTTCCAATTGGGAAAGATCCGCCGCAAGGGCGTCCACGCCTGCTTCCTCCAGCTCTCCCGGCGCTGCGTAGCCGTAGCCTACGCCGATACAGGGGATGCCGCAGCGATGAGCTCCCTCCACATCCCAGCGGGTATCGCCCACCAAAACCGTAGAAGACGCCTCGGCTCCCAATGTGCGCATTGCCCGCTCCACCATCTGCCACTTGGCGTCCTTTCCATCCGGCAAAACGCCACAAATGGCGTCAAAACACGCGGTCAGTCCTTCCCGTTCCAGCAGGATCCGCGCCAGCTCTTCCGGCTTGGATGTGGCCAGGCCCAGCTGCCGACCGGCAGCGCGCAAGGATTCCAGCAGTTCCCGAATCCCGGGAAACACGCGGCACTCATACAGACCAACGGGCCGGTAACGCTCGCGATAATCCGCAACCGCCTGCTCCGCCTGTTCCGGAGAAAAGCCATATCGCCGCTGAAACATATAGGCAAGCGGCGGACCAGCGAAACAGCGCAGCTCGGCAAGGGATGCCTCAATTCCCTGTTTACGCAGAGCATACTGCGCCGATTTACTTATCCCCTCCAAGGTGTCGAAAACGGTGCCGTCAAAATCAAACAAGATCGTCCGGTACACTGCATCACCTCCTCGCACAGTATATCCTCCGGCTAAACCGCTGTCAACTGGGGCAAACTGTGCATATTCTGCAAATAGCAGATGAAAGGAGGCGCAGTATGACGCAGACATATTTCCTCGGCGCCAATTCCAAAGACGGCTTCGTATCCCTCTATGAGGAGTTTCCGCCTGCCCCGGAGGATTATCTTCATATCATCAAAGGAGGCCCTGGCACCGGTAAATCCACTTTTATGCGCAAAATCGCCCAGGCCGCGCTGGACCATGGATTGGACGTACATTACGTGCTCTGCTCCGGAGATCCGGATTCTCTGGACGGCGTTTATCTCCCCCAGCGGCATGTGGCATGGGTGGATGGCACAGCCCCTCACGTGCGCGAGCCGCATTGTTTTGCCGGGGATTCTGATTATGTAAATATCGGAATCTTTTGCCGCGGTCCCTTGTCTGACCCCGATGCACAGCGGGTCAAAGAGCTCACCGCCAGCTATCAAGCGCTATACCAGGAAGCCTATAGCTTTCTCCGCGCCGCGGCAGCTTTGGTGTGGGAGGCACCCGTCCCGCCCTTAGCAGAAACCGGCATCCGTTCACAAATCGACGTTCTGCTGCGGCCGGAAGACGGTGCTGCGTCCATAACGGGACGGCAAAGCCGCCGTTTTCTCCGCGCCCTCTCCTGTCAGGGCGATTGTCGCCTGTCAGGAGAAATAAGTAATTTATGTAAATTCATATACCGGGTGGATACGCCAGCGTTGCTCTATGCGCTCGACCGCTGGACAGGAGACTGCATCCTCTGTCCTTCCCCGCTGGATCCCCAGCAGCCGGAGGCTCTGCTGATTCCGGAGCGTTCCCTGGCTTTCGTGGCCAGCGACTGGTGCCTGCCCGGCGCGCGCGCTTTGGCAAGTGTCGGCCCCCTCCCGGCAGATCTGGCCGAGCTACGCCAGCTCCGACAGCGGCTGCTGGAGCTGAGCTTCCAACGACTGCGAAGCGCCAAGCTGCTGCACGATCAACTGGAAGCCGTTTACCGGCCATATGTGGATTTTGATGCCCTTGCCGCCTTTACTGAAGCGCAGATAGCCGCTCTCTTTTCTTAGACTGAAACGGGTCTCCGATCCTTTGGATCGGAGCCCCGTTTTCCTTAACAGCAGCAAATGCGAAAGCCGCACATGGGGCCAAGACAGAAATTGACCGCCAGCATGGTCATGCACAAACGATCCGGACTCAGGCCGCGACTGTAATGAACGGTATAATTGTTGTAGAAATCCCCGCCGCTCTGCAGTTGCTGCAGCAGCAAACGGTATTCCTGATTGGCAGGCTCCAGCTCCACCGCTCTCTTGGCAGACTCCAGAGCTGCAATCTTGTTGCCTTGGTACATATTGGCGCCGGCGTGGAGATAATACCACTTTCCGTCCCGCTCTTCCACCGACACGCCGGACAGGGCGTTGAGAGCCTCCCGATACATGCCGTTGCGGATATAATTCTTGGCAGCAACATACTCGCTGCGCTCGCTGGGCTGTGCCTGCTGGCCCTGCCAGCCTCCCGCCCAGCCGTCCCAGCCGTACCAGCCGTACTGCTGCTGGGCCCCGGCTGCAGAGCCATAGCCCTGCTGTGCGCCGCCGTTTTTGATTTGATCGTAGGCAGCGTTGATGTCGTTCATCTTTTGTGCTGCGCTCTCGTCTCCTGGGTTCAGGTCAGGATGATATTTTTTTGTAAGCTCCCGATAGGCCTTTTTGATCTCCTCATCGGATGCGCCCGGCGGAACGCCAAGCACCTTATACGGATCCTGCACCATCTGCCTGCCCCTTTTTCTCCGTGTATTTTCGGTCAAACTGCGCCCATAAGCCGGCGCAAAGAACATTTTTCATAATTCCAACATCCTGCACAAGGGGCAGCCGATCGAAAGCCAACAGCCCTTCTCCCAGAATCATTTTCAGAATATCCCGGAAGCGCTGCTCGTTGCTGCGCAATCCGTAATAGCGGCGGAAAGGATTGTAGCGGTTGCGCAAGGTGTCCCCGTCCAAGTCCATGCAGGCGTCCATCACATAGAGAAAACGCCCCAAAGACGTCCCCAGCGCTCTCAGCGTTTTGCTCCACCTGTCCTCCCGATATACCAGGATCTCCGCCATCAGCCGTCCGAAACTGTCCGCCGCCGCGTCCGCATCCTCACTGCGTGCCTGCTCCAAGGCGTGCAGCACATCCAGGCACTCCCGGATCACGCCGCACTGGCGGGGATAGCGGCTCTGAATCCGTTCATAGGACGCCTGCAGCAGCTTTGCTTCTGCCAGCGCCCCCATTCTGCCGTCATCCTCCCAGTCGTCCAGACATTTCAAATACGCCAAGGCCACGTTCATATCCGCGGCATAGGCCGTGATCTCGCTGGACCACCAGGCCCTCGGTTTCAGCGGATGCACCGGGCATCTGTCATCGCCGGCAATCTCCTCCGGCTCATACAGGGAGTTCAGCAACAGGACCAGAAAGGTCATATCATAGGTCAGGCTCATTCGGGCCAGCTGCCCATGCCGCTGCTCGATACTCCTGCATAGGCCGCAATAACAGGCGCGGTATCGGGCATACTCCTCCGCGGTCAAGTCTCCCGGAGCCGCCACCAAATAACCGAACATCTCAGGACTTTCCGAAGAAGGAGGTGCCGCATTTCCGACAGACCAGCTTGATCTTCCCTTTTCCTTTCGGGACCCGGAGCACCGTCTTGCATGCGGGACAGGTAAAGAATTTATAATCCCGTCGCTGTATCCAACGCTCCTGGCTCAGCCGCAGGCCCGCCCTTCGCTTCATCCACCAGTGGAGGAATTTCTCATTCTCCGCCCGCCGACGATACACATCGCGGGAAAGCATCCGGAAATAAACATAGCCAAGCAGCACGAAAGTAAGCGGATAGAGAATCGCTCCCAACCGCCGGGTAAATATGCTGCTGAGCACCAGAAGGGCCACAGTGACAGCCAGCAAAAGCGTATTCAGTTGATCGTTGCCGTTCCGTCCGGCCATAAAACGCGCAAAACGCTCTCTCATATCCTCACCTTGCCCCTGTATTTCCGAGGAAATATTGTAGCATATTCGTCAGGCAAAATATCAAGAAACTGTTAACAACTTGTATCTTTCCTTTTCTCCAAAGACAGAAGCACAATCTTTTCACACAGCTGGGCATAGCTCATGCCCTCAACCGCCGCCGCCCGGGGAATCAGACTGTTGGGGGTCATCCCCGGCAGCGTGTTTACCTCCAGGCACCAGGCTCTGCCTTCCTGATCCAGGATAAAATCTGTCCGCGAATAAACAGCAAGCCCCAGAGCCTTATGCAGACGCATGGCCGCATCACCCAGCAGACTCTGTTCCTCTGCTGTGATATCAGCCGGGCAGATTTCTTTTGCGCCCTCCGCGCCGCTTTGATACTTGGCCACGTAATCGAAGCTGCTCCCCTCCGGCGGCACGATCTCGATGGCGTTAAGCGCCCGGCCGTCCAGAATCGGCACGGTCAGCTCGCGGCCGCTGATCTTTTCCTCTACCACTACCCGACTTCCGTACTGCAGCAGCTCCTCCAAGGCATCCCGCAGTTCCTCTCGGTTCTCCGGCAGCGCAACGCCGAGGGACGAGCCTCCGTCCACCACTTTCACCGCGCAGGGAATCGGAAGGCGCTTTACCAGATCCGGAATCTCCTCTCGGATGTAGCACAGCTCCTGCCAGGCCGGAGTGCGCACACCGGCGCTCTCCATGATCCGCTTGGCTACCGCCTTATCCATGGCCATGGCGCTTCCCAGCGGTCCGGAGCCGGTATAGGGAACCCCCAGCAAATCCAGCGTGGCCTGAATCTTTCCGTCTTCACCGTCCGCGCCGTGCAGGCCCAGAAACACGCAATCCGCCAGTTGGCAGATCTCCAGCACATTCTTTCCCAGGCGGCTCGGACTCTTCAACTTACGGGAAGCTACCACTGCCATCAGATCCGGCGCCTGCTTCTCAATAGCCACACGGCCGCAAAAACCGTCCTCTGCGGCAAAGGCCTCCTCCAGAGGCCCGGCATAGTCCTCCAGCCCCAAAAATATATCCACAAAGATGGCCTGATGGCCCAGGCTGCGCAGCGCTTTGCACACAGAGGTCGCCGTCACCAGCGACACATGGCGTTCCGTGCTGATGCCACCGCCTAACACTACAATTCTCATACTGTTCCTCCTGCCCTCCGAGGGCGGCTAAGCTCGCTGCTCTAACAATACCATTCATAGCATATCTGCGCAAGACCGAAATAGCACAAAAGGCCGCGGAAAACCGCGGCCTTGATTTAGACTTACTTGAGCCGCATGGGCGTAATCGCCAGATAATCCTCCAGCGGCGCGTCTTTCAGGCACAGCTCAATAATCTGCCGTCCCACGGGATCCAGCTCGTCGGAAACAAATTCCAGCACCTGATCCTTGATGAAGTCCGTCAGAATCTTCGCGCCGGCATCATAGCCCTCATAGCCCAGCCGGGATTGCAGCTCCGGTCGCAGGAAGGTCCGCCGTACATACTGACCATCGATCTTCATTTCGTCCAAAGAATAGCCAAACAGCGGGCAGCGTGCCGGAACCAGATGCTTCATCCGCACGGTTCCGTTTCGCCGAGCCAGGTACTCCCGAGTCAGCCACTCTCCCATAAAGCCCACATGGTAGGCGCCGATATGCTGGTTGGGAATCAAGATGTTCAGGGTATTGCTCGCCTCCAGCATCTGCTGCAGCAGCAGGTTCGCCTGGGTCACCTTCTTCCCTGTGCAGAAGGGCCAGTAGGAGCCAACGCCTTCGGCCTTCAGACCGCTGCCGGCGCTGCTGTCCGCAATGGATGGGTTCTTGAAGCCTCGAGGGGAAACCAGGCGCCACAGCCATGCGATGGACGTAGGTACAAACTGAACCATGCCCATCACGCCGTAGTTGGGCTCCATCGCCGTGCTGGGCGGCATGCGCACGCCAAAGGATCTAACGTCAACCTCTTGAGGCTGATTACCGGGGATGATGCTTTCGATCATGTCCCGCGGAATAATCACCCGGGGATTGGTGCAGGGTTTTCCGGTGGATTCCAGCACATGCTCCCAGATCAGGCAGGTCGCGCCGGGGGTGCCATCCATATTGAAAAATTCCAGCGGTTCCGAGGGATGAATGCTGATTCGCTCATACATGGGGCTGTTGCCATAGTAGTTGTCGCCGTCCATGCGCAGGAACCAGCCCTCCTCCGCATCGACGATGGCCAGATGCCCAGAGCCCGTCTGAAAGCTCTTGTGGCTCATGATCATGTCATCCGCGATGGGGTGGATCTTGCAGGTTTCGCCCATGGTCAGGTAGTATTCCTCTCCACTGATCAAATGGGTTCCCACCAGGATCTTGCCGTCCTCTTCTTTGTGGATTTCCTCCAACATCTCACTCTTTCCGCCGCCGGACGCCCCCTCGTGCATGAAGACCACTTCGTTTTCATAGGGCGTCTCCAGAACCGCAGCGGAGGCGTGGTTGGTCACCCATCCTTCCTGCTCGCCGATATCCAGCAGCATGGAGAACACGCCTTTCTTGGCGGAGGGGCCGGGATAAAGGTTGTAGGCAAAGACTTCGTGCATTCCCTCGCTGCGCTGATGAACCACCACCTGCTTGCCTTCAAAATGCGTCATGCGGAAGGGCGGCGCCACATAGATAATGGCACGGGGCGTAAAGCCCTTAGGCACGTCATGGATGCTGACAAAGCCCTGCATATTCGCCAAAGACAACGCAAAAAAGGCGGCGTTGGCCGGGCAGATCATCAAAGCGTCGTAACCGTAATAGCGTCCGCCCGCGTGGAAAGGCAGCAAAATCACACCCTGGCTTTCAAACCACTTCATCGTCTCCGCACGCAGTTTGTCAAACTCATAGCCATAGACGTCTTTGAATCTGGGCTTATCCGTAGGCAGATCGTCCCCGATGCGCATGCAGTCCGGATCCCGGCGGCGCATGTAATCCTCCATAAAATTCACCACCGGGCCGTTCTTGCAGCGGATGACCTCCGCCTCCTTGACGATGCCCCGGCCGGGGATGGAATAGCTCACATCATAGCGGGAACTGTGGGTCGGGCCGTAGCACAACTCCAAAAGCTGCTCTTTGGTCTCCGGATAGCAGCGCCAGCTGCTCTTTCCCAAAGCTTCCTTCAAATCCTCCGGCAACACAAACCGGTTGAAAAACGAATCAATAAACATAGGTTTTGCTCCTCCCGCGTCATTCGCTCTTTGTATTCGCTCTATGTTGTGTATTCTATCATCTTCCTGTTGATTCAGCAACAAATAAAATTGACGGAAATCACGACGGTCTCAAAGCGCATTTCTCCGCAAAATGTATAGTTTTCCAGACTTTTCCCCTTTGCGCCCTTCCCAGGCTTGCAAATCTCCGCCTCAACGCTTACAATCAAGTCAAAGACAAGGAGGGTCAAGCATGGGCAATTACAAGCTGACCGTCTGCTATGACGGGACCCGCTACCGGGGCTGGCAAAGACAGGGCAATACCGACAACACCATCCAGGCCAAGCTGGAGGCCGTCCTTTCCCGGCTGCTGGAGCAGCCTGTTGATCTGGCTGCCAGCGGACGGACCGATGCAGGCGTTCATGCCCGTCGGCAGATCTGCTCCTTCCGAGCGGAGACCATGGCAGACTGCGACGTGCTGCTCAGCGCCCTTCGCTCTTTTCTTCCGGAGGACATCGGCGCCATTTCTCTGGAGCCGGCTCCGCCCCGTTTTCATGCCCGGCTCAGCTGTAGCGGCAAGACCTATGTGTATCGCATCTGGAACAGCGAAGCTCCCAATGTGTTTCGCCGCCGCTACATGCTGCACGAAGGCAGGGCGCTGGACACGGAAGCCATGCGTCTCGCCGCGCTTCCCTTCTTGGGCCGTCACGACTTTGCCGCTTTCTGCTCCCTCAAGCACAGTAAGAAGTCCACGGTTCGGGAGCTGCGCGATCTTCAGATCACCCGGAGCGGAGACGAGCTCCGCCTGTCTTTCACCGGCGACGGGTTTTTGTACAACATGGTACGCCTGCTCACCGGCACGCTGCTGGAGGTAGGGCTGCACAATCGCGCCCCGGAAGATGTGAGCCTCCTGCTTCAGTCCCGGGATCGCTCTCTCGTCGGACCTTTGGCGCCGGCGCACGGGCTTTGCCTGTGGGATGTTTTCTACGAGACGGAGAAATAAAGCGTATTAAGCGTTTTTTCCGGTCTTTCTCTATTGACACTCCTGCGGAATCCTGTTAGAATAAGTCGTCTCAATTGGATAGAGTTTATCCGAAGCAAGATAGCGACCGCCGCCGTCAGGCGGCCAAGGCCACACGGACAGCCGGGTCGAATGCCGAGAAACCGCGGGTGCGGTGGCAACTTCTGTTGCCTTATTGATTGAGTTAAAAGCTCAAGTTTTGCTAGTTGGTTACTATAAACCGATGCTTACATGCATACGAACTTGTAAAATGGTCAATAAGAGTAGTAAAAGTAATCTTTGCTATATAGACTCTAAAACCCATTGGGATGAGACAAGCGGCCGCCGTGGCGGCTTCACATCGTCTGACCAGGTGACGTATGCTTTTGCATACGTCTTTTTTTTTGGAGGCCGAGGCATGAAAAAAATCATTGAACTAAAGAACATCACCAAGTCCTTTGACGGCCAGGTGGTTTTGGATAACATCAATCTGGATATCTACGACAACGAGTTTTTGACATTGCTTGGTCCCTCCGGCTGCGGAAAAACCACGACCCTGCGCCTGATTGCCGGCTTTGAAAGCCCGGACGTGGGTGATATCGTTTTTCTCGGAGAAAAGATCAATCACGTGCCTCCCTACAAGCGCAACGTAAACACCGTTTTTCAGCGCTACGCCCTTTTTCCCCATCTGAACGTGTTTGAAAACGTGGCCTTCCCCCTGCGGGAAAAGCGCGTTGCCAAAGGAGAAATTGAGACGAAAGTCCGGGAAATGCTGGCGCTTGTGGCGCTGACCGGTTTTGAAAAGCGCAGTGTGACCAGCCTTTCCGGCGGCCAGCAGCAGCGCGTCGCCATCGCCCGGGCGCTGGTCAGCAGTCCTCGGGTTCTGCTCCTGGATGAGCCGCTGGCCGCATTGGATCTAAAGCTGCGCAAGGATATGCAGCAGGAGCTTAAAAAAATCCAGAAAGCCACGGGCATCACCTTCGTCTTCGTCACCCATGACCAGGAGGAAGCCCTCTCCATGTCCGATACCGTGGTGGTCATGTCCGAAGGCCGGATCCAGCAGATCGGCACGCCCATCGATATCTACAACGAGCCGGAAAACGCCTTCGTTGCGGATTTTATTGGCGAGAGCAACATCGTAGACGGCATCATGCTGGAAGACAGGAAGGTCAGCTTTTCCGGCCATGTATTTGACTGTGTGGATGAAGGCTTTGGGCATCGGGAACCTGTGGACGTGGTTGTACGTCCAGAGGATGTGGACATCGTGCCCGCGGAGAAGGGCATGCTTCGAGGCGTGGTGACTTCCGACACCTTCCTGGGCGTCCATTATGAGATCATTGTGGATATCGACGGCTTTAAATGGATGATCCAGACTACCGACTTCACAGATGTGGATGAGCACATCGGTCTTTACATCGAGCCGGACGCCATCCATATTATGCGCAAGTCGGAGTATTCGGGTCTGTTCGGAGACTATTCCTCCTATTCCATGGAGATGGATGAAATCGGCGTTCTGGAGGAGGAAGCGCTGGAAGAGGTTCTGGAGGAAACCGAGGTGCCTCATGGGGAATAAGAACAGCTCTGTCCGCAGCCTGCGCCTGATCCAGCGGCTGTGTCTGGCGCCCTACTCCGTGTGGGCGGCGCTTTTCATCATCGTTCCGCTAATCTTTGTGGCTTACTACGCCTTCACGGACAACCAGTTTCACTTCACGCTGGAGAACGTCAAGCGCTTTTTCACCGCCACTTCCAGTGTAAGCGACGCCAGCGGCACCCGCGAGGTACGCACCTATCTGTTGATTTTCATGCGCTCGCTGAAGCTGGCGCTGATTTCCACTTTGATCTGTCTGATCACGGGTTACCCCGCGGCCTATATCATTTCCAAGTCCTCGGCCCGCACGCAGAAAATCATGATCACGCTGATCATGATTCCCATGTGGATGAACTTTCTAATCCGTACCTATGCCTGGATGACCATTCTGCAGGACACCGGCATTCTCAACGGTTTTATTTCCCTCCTTGGCCTTCGTCCGGTGCACATCATCGGCACAGAAGCGGCCGTGGTCATTGGTATGGTGTACGACTATTTCCCTTATATGATTCTCCCCATCTATTCTGTTATGGCCAAAATGGACAGCAAGCTTTTGGAGGCTGCACGGGATCTGGGCTGCAACAGCTTCGGCGTGCTGCACCGGGTGATCTGGCCGTTGAGTCTGCCGGGGGTCTTTTCCGGCATCACCATGGTTCTTGTTCCCTCCATCAGCACCTTCTACATTTCCCAAAAGCTGGGCAACGGGAAGTTCTACCTGATCGGCGACGCCATCGAGGGACAGTACGTGGCCAACAATCTGCACTTCGCGGCAGCCATCGCCTTCATTCTGATGGTGATCCTGCTGGCATGCATGGCCGTCATGCAGCGCGCCGCCAATCGGCGTGCGGCAGTGTAAAGGAGGGCTGTGTATGAAACCGATTTCCAAAATCTACACGGCGCTGATCCTGTTGTTCCTGTTCGCGCCCATCATCATTCTTCTGGTTTTCTCCTTTAACTCCGCCAAGAGTCTCTCCGTGTTTTCGGACTTTTCCCTGTTCTGGTATCGGGAGCTGTTTCGCGATTCGGAAACCCTCAATGCGGTCCGCAACACCTTGCTGCTTGCTGTCAGTGCTTCCGTAATCTCCACGGTCATGGGCACTGCTGCGGCCGTGGGCATCAACAAGCTGCGCCAGCGCTACCTGCGCACGGTCATGGATACGGTGACCAACATCCCCATGATCAATCCCGACATCATCACGGGCATTTCCCTGATGCTGATGTTCGTTTATGTGGGCCGGCTCTTCGGCGCGGCCACCAGCCTCAGCTTCTGGACCATGCTGATCGCCCATGTGACCTTCTGTCTGCCCTATGTGATTCTGCAGGTTCTGCCCAAACTCCAGCAGATGGATCGGGCGCTGCCGGAGGCCGCCATGGATTTGGGCTGTACTCCGCTGCGGGCCTTTTTGAAGGTGGAGATCCCGGAGATTCTCCCCGGTGTGATTACAGGACTAATCATGGCATTCACCCTGTCTCTGGACGATTTTGTCATCAGCTATTTCACCGCCGGCAACGGCTTTCAGACCTTGCCTATCCGCATCTACAACATGACCAAGAAAACGGTCACCCCCAAGATGTATGCCTTGGCTACCATCATTTTCTTCGTCATTCTCACCCTTCTGCTGATCTCGAATCTTATGGACAGTGACAGCGCAGAAACCGTAAAAAAAGCCAAACAGAAAAGAAAAAAAGCTAAGGAGGTCCCATCCACATGAAGAAACTTGTCTCTCTGCTCATTCTCTCTTCCCTGCTGTGCGCACTGCTGCTCAGCGGCTGCGGCGCGTCCAAAGCCTTGACCCTGAACGTATACAACTGGGGCGAGTATATCTCTGACGGCTCCGAGGATTCCTTTGATACGATCCGGGAGTTTGAAAAGTGGTATGAGGCCACCTATGGCCAGAAGCTGAAGGTCAATTACGACACCTACGCCAGCAACGAGGATATGTACAGCAAGATCTCCAGCGGCGCTGTCAGTTACGACGTGATCATCCCTTCCGACTACATGATCGCGCGCATGGCCAAGGAGAACATGCTCCAGCCCCTGAACTTTGATAACATCCCCAATTATCAGTACATCACCGAGGATTTCCGCGGTCTGTACTACGATCCGGACAACGTCTACTCCATCCCTTACACCTATGGTGTGGTCGGCATCATCTACAATGCCAACGTGGTTGACGCAGCGGACGCGAAAGGCTGGGATCTGCTGTGGAACAACAAGTATGCCGGGAGTATTCTCCAATTCAACAATTCCCGGGACGCCTTTGCCACAGCCCAGTACAAGCTTGGGCTGGATGTCAATGACGAGAGCAAGGAAAACTGGGATGCAGCCCTCAAAGAACTGAAGGCCCAGTCACCACTGGTAAAGAGCTACGTCATGGACGAAGTGTTCAACATGATGGAAGCCGGGGAGGCCGATGTGGCCGCCTACTACGCGGGAGACTACTTTGTCATGTTGGACGCCCAAGCGGATAACGTGGATCTGCAGTTCTATTACCCTGAGCGCACCAACTATTTCGTTGACGCCATGTGCATCCCCACTTCAGCGCAGAACAAGGAGCTGGCGGAGATCTTCATCAACTACATGCTCTCCGCCGAACCGGCCATCGCCAATGCCGAAATGATCTACTACGCCTCCCCCAACCGGCTGGTTTATGAATCCCCCGAATACGCGGAGGAAATGGGAGAAGAGGCCATGGAGATTCTTTACCCGGATATGGAGGACTTCAGCGCCCTGTACAATCTCTACGCCTATCACAACCTCTCCCCCGAGGCCTTGGACTATCTCAACACCCTGTGGGAAGAACTGAAAATCAATTAAGCATTCCCGAATCAAACCGCCGCGGCAAATTTGCCGCGGCGGTTATTTTTCCCTCTTTCGGGAAAACTACACATGATGAATTCTCAACACCAGGGAGGGGATATCCTCTTATGCATAAACGAATGGGTAAACAAACCGTCTGCCTGGAGCATCCGCCATATATTCTCTCCTACGCCTCCGTTGCGGGAAAGAAAGAGGGGGACGGCCCTTTGCGCAATGGTTTCGATTATATTTCCCAGGACTCTTATTTTGGAGAACAAAGCTGGGAAAAAGCGGAAAGCCACATGCTGCATCGCTGCTTCACCATTGCCTGCGACAAAGCCGGGCTTGCGCCATCGTCTCTGCACTATATTCTGGCCGGCGACCTGCTCAATCAATGCGTCAGCAGCTCCTTTGCCATGAAAGACAGCGACGCCCCCTATCTTGGTCTCTACGGCGCCTGTTCCACCATGGCCGAATCCCTGTCCCTGTCCGCCATGCTGGTCGATGGCGGCTTTGCTGAGGCCGCATGCGCCATCACTGGCTCCCATTTTTGTTCGGCGGAGCGGCAGTATCGCTTTCCCCTGGAATACGGCGGCCAGCGCCCGCCCGGGGCCCAATGGACAGTCACCGGAGCCGGCGCCGTGATTCTGGGCGCCAGGGGAAGCGGCCTTCGGATCACCCACGTCACCACGGGAAAAATCGTCGACGCAGGGATTACGGACGCCAATAGCATGGGCAGCGCCATGGCGCCGGCCGCTTACGCCACGCTTCGGGCACATTTTGATGACACCGGGCGCACGCCCGACGACTACGACGTGATATATACCGGCGACTTGGGCGCTCTCGGGCACGATATTCTGGAGAATCTTTTCCGTACTGACGGCCTTACGCTGAGACACTACCAAGACTGCGGCGTGCTCATTTACGATCGCAGCGTACAAGACGTAAACGCCGGCGGCTCCGGCTGCGGCTGCTGCGCGGCAGTTCTATGCGGGCACATTCTGCCTACCATGGCAAGCGGAAGCTGGAAACGGATCCTTTTCTCCGCCACCGGCGCCCTGCTCTCCGCCACCAGCGCCCAGCAGGGCAGCAGCATTCCCGGAATTTGCCACGCCCTTGTGATCGAAAAGGAGGACTGAATTTTGCAGATCGTCATTCCCTATCTCAAAGCCTTTGCCGTGGGCGGCTGCCTTTGTGTGTTCGGTCAGCTTCTGATCGATTACACCAAACTGAGCCCCGCACGCATCCTCACTGCCTATGTGGTGCTGGGCGTCCTGCTGGGCGCGTTGGGACTATACCGTCCCTTGACAGACTGGGCCGGAGCCGGCGCCACCGTTCCGCTCACCGGCTTTGGCTATCTTCTTGCCAATGGCGTCCGGCAGGCTGTCGGCGAGCAGGGTCTTCTGGGCGCCTTTACCGGCGGTTTTCAGGCGGCCGGCGGCGGTATCTGCGCCGCCATGGTCTTCGCGCTTCTGGCCGCGCGCATCTTTCGTCCCCGGGATAAAAACAGGAAATAGGCCTGTCGACTTTTTACATCGACAGGCCTATTATTTCTGCCTAAGCGTTCAAGAGTGCCGCGGCCGCTGAACCAGGTAAGGTGGTCTCCTGTCCGATCTGCAGCACCAGATGACGACCCAGCACATCCCGTATCTGTTCTTCCAGCAATTTTTCCAGTATAGGCCGATACACCCTTCCCTTCTGAACCAGAGATCCCTCGGCACAAACACAGACCGGATGCTCCGGGTCTTTTCCGGTGTCGGTGAGCAGCAGAATCGCCGCCAAGTTTGTACACATACAGCGGGCGGAACGGGCAAACACTTCCTGGCACAGCTCCCTGACGAAAGCAGCGTCCTCCCGGTCGGCACAGACTTCCTCCAGCCTTTCCCCGCAGGCCCAGGCGTCAATCACCGCAGAGTCGAGCTTCTGCAGCTTTCGGATCTTTTCCGCAGCGGCCGACGAAAGCCATCCATCCTCCGCCGCGCCCAGCAGCATGATACGGCTTAGCTCCCCTAAATAGGCGCCGGCACTCATCTTCTCAAAAAGCTTTTCTCCGGGATTGTTGCTCTCCTCGTCCAGCTTTTTGTCAAAATACCCACGCTGGATTCCCGCATACATACCGGATTCCAGGTTCAGAATCATACGCTTTCCCTGTTGGAACGGGAGCTTTCCTATGCGTTCC
>CACZSJ010000020.1 GCA_902783825.1 Oscillospiraceae bacterium
CTGAACGGCAAAACCGTTTTTCGCTCCATCTTCTCTAACGCCGCCTTTGCCAGCAGCATCGCCATGCCCTTGAGCAACCAGGGAGAGCTGACCGGCGCCGTGTACCTTTACGAATACGATGCGGAACGGGCAGCCATCCTGCTCACCCTGCAAAGTCGGATTCGGGCTATTTCTCTGGTCATCGGCGTGGCCACCCTGGTGCTGGCGCTGTTTTTCGTATTTTTGCTGATGAAGCGCATCCACTCTCTGGTGCGTTCCATGCACATCGTTGCCGAGGGCGACTACACCTATCGCCACGTAGTCCGGGGGCAGGATGAGATTTCCCAGCTTGGCCGGGAATTCAATCAGCTCACCGAGCGGCTGGAGAGCACCGAGGTGCAGCGCCGCCGCTTCGTGTCCGACGCCTCCCATGAGCTGAAAACACCCCTGGCCTCTATCCGCCTGCTGTCGGACAGTATCGTGCAAAACGAAGGCATGGCCCCGGAGACCATGCGGGAATTCGTCACCGACATCGGCAACGAGGCCCAGCGGCTCCAGCGCACCACGGAAAAGCTGCTGGATCTGTCCCGCCTGGATGACGACGTACAGGTGATCCCCGAGCCGGTGGATGTCAAGCAGGTGGCGCTGGACGCCCTGGTGCTGCTGCGCCCTCTGGCGGAGGAGCGGCAGGTCCGCATCCGCTGGGAGCTGGAGGACGGCTGCGTGGTCATGGCCACGGGTGACGATATCTTCCACATTCTTTTCAATCTGACGGAAAACGCCATCAAATACAACGTGCCCCAAGGCAGCGTGCTGCTGAAGCTGCAAAGCAACGAAGACTCGGTGCAGATTTCGGTGGAGGATACCGGCATCGGCATTCCCGAAGAAGATCGCCTCAACGTCTTTTCCCGCTTCTACCGGGTGGACAAAGCCCGTTCCCGGGAGGCTGGCGGCAGCGGCCTTGGGCTGAGTATCGTGCACGATGCGGTGCTGGCCCACGGCGGCAGCATCACCGTGGGTCCCAACAAACCCCAAGGCTCCCTTTTCATTGTGCGTTTTCCGAAACCAACATCGGAGGAAACAGGTATATGAATCACATCGCAAGCATACAATCCGCGCTGATAGAGAGAGGACTGGACGCCGTCCTGATCCTGGACGAGAAAAACCAGCGCTACGCCACCGGCTTTCCCTTTACCGACGGCGCTGTCCTGGTCAGCCGGGAGGACGCCTGGCTGCTGACGGACTCCCGCTACATCGAGGCGGCGGAAAAAGCCGCCGGCTCCTGCTGCCGGGTCCAGCTGTTTGACCGGGAGCACAGCCTGCTGAGCCGGCTGCGCGCCGCGCTGCAGCAAGCGCATGTGGAGAAGCTGGGCGCCGAGGAGGAGAGTCTGAGCCATGCCCGCTTCCTTTCCCTGGAGAAGGATCTGGGCCTGCCGCTGGAGCAGGCACAGGCGCTGTTTCGTCAGCTGCGCGCCTCCAAAACGCCGGAGGAGATCGAAAGTCTGATCCAGGCCCAGCGCATCAGTGAGGCCGCCCTGGAGGAAACCCTGCAGATCCTCCGCCCGGGCATGACGGAAAAGGAGCTGGCCGCAGAGCTGGTCTATCGGATGCTCCGCCATGGCAGCGAGGGCAACGCCTTTGATCCCATCGTCGTCACCGGCGCCAACACCAGCATGCCCCACGGCATCCCCGGAGACGCGGTGATTCAGCCCGGCGACTTTGTGACCATGGACTTCGGCAGTCTGAAAAACGGCTACTGCTCGGACATGACCCGCACCGTGGCCGTGGGCCACGCCACCGAAGAAATGCGCAACGTCTACGGCATCGTGCTGGAGGCCCAGCTGGCCGGCATCGCCGCCGCCCGGGCCGGAATCTCCGGCAAGGCGATCGACGCCGCCGCCCGGGCAGTCATTGAGCAGCGGGGCTACGGACCCTACTTCGGCCACGGCTTCGGCCATAGCCTGGGTCTGGACATCCACGAGCCCCCCAGCGCCGGCCTAGCCGGCGAGGAGCTGATGCCCGTGGGCGCGGTGTGCAGCGCCGAGCCCGGCATTTACCTGCCCGGCCGCTTCGGTGTGCGCATCGAGGACGTGATGATCCTCCGGGAAGACGGCTGCCAAGTCATCACCCGCGCCCCCAAGGATCAGCTCTTGGTTCTTTGATGGAGACGGCGCATAAAACACTTGCAAAACAGGCGCGCATACTGTAAAATAATAGGGCTAATACGTTATAGTAAGCTAAATGATTCGGGAGGTCCCTTTTATGATTACTGCAGGCGATTTCAGAAACGGCGTTACCTTTGAGATGGACGGCCAGGTTATGCAGGTTGTGGAGTTTCAGCATGTCAAGCCCGGCAAGGGCGCGGCCTTTGTCCGCACCAAGATGAAAAACGTCATCACCGGCGCCGTCACGGAAACTTCCTTCAACCCCACTGCCAAGTTCGAGAATGCCACCGTTGACCGGATGACCATGGAGTTCAGCTACGTGGACGGCAACCTGTACTACTTTATGAACCCGGAAACCTATGAGCTGGAGCCTGTGGATGGCAACGTCCTGGGCGACAACTTCAAGTTCGTCAAGGAGAACATGGAGTGCACGGTCTATTCCTACAAGGGCAAGGTCTTTAATGTTGAGCCTCCCTTCTTTGTGGAGCTGGAAGTCACGGAGACCGATCCGGGCTTCGCCGGCAACACCGCCACCAACGCCACCAAGCCCGCTACCCTGGAAACGGGCGCGGAGATCAAGGTTCCCCTCTTCATCGAGCGGGGTGAACGGATCCGGGTGGATACCCGCACGGGCGAGTATCTGTCCAGAGCCTGAGCAGTCAAACAGCGGGGAGATCAAGCGTCTCCCCCTTTTTGATCGGTACGAAACGCAGCCATGAACGTCAACAAGGAGGTTATGACCATGACGATCGTTGAACAGGCAGCCTATCTGAAAGGCTTGACCGAAGGCATGGGCATTGTTGGGCCCGATTCCGATGACGGAAAACTGTGGGGCGCTTTGACGACGCTGTTGTCGGACATGGCGCGGGAAATCGAGGATCTGCAGGCCAGCCATCTGGATATGGCGGACGCTGTGGATGAGCTGGGCGAGGAGCTGGCCTACCTGGAAGAGTTGACCCTGGATCTGGATCAGCCGGAGGACTTTGATGATCTGGATGAGGATGATTTTCTGGACGAGGACGAGCCGCCCCGGCCCTATCGCCGTCCGCCCCTGCATCTGTACCAGGCGCCGGACATGGCGCCGGAGCGGCCGGAGGATGAAGATCTGGATGAGGAAGACGAGTCCTACGCGGGCGTCCTGTACGACGTGACCTGCCCCTCCTGCGGCAAGGAGATCAGCTTCGACGAGGAGACCCTGGATGAAGGCTCCATCACCTGCCCCGGCTGTGGGGAGATTCTGGAGTTCGATCTGGGTGACGACGAAGAATAAGCAAAAAACGGACATCAGCCGGCGGCACAGGCCGCCGGCTGTTTTCTAAGACGAAACGAGAACGGACAGGTGACGCCCATGTATAAACCCCTGGCAGATGAAATCCGTCCCACCAGTCTGGATCAGGTGGTGGGGCAGCAGCATATTCTGGGCAGCAACGGCTTGCTGCGCCGGATCGTGGAGAGCGGACAGATCCCCAACATGATTTTCTACGGTCCCTCCGGCACCGGCAAGACCACGGTGGCCCGGATCATCGCCGAACAGACCCAGCGCAGCCTGCGCAAGCTCAACGCCACCACCGCCGGCATTGCGGACATCAAGCGCATCATCGACGAGCTGGACACTTTTTTGACCCCCGGCGGCGTGCTGCTGTATCTGGACGAGATCCAGTATTTCAACAAAAAGCAGCAGCAGTCCCTGCTGGAGTTTATCGAGGACGGACGTATTACCCTCATCGCCTCCACCACGGAAAACCCCTACTTCTACGTCTTCAACGCCATCCTCAGCCGCTCCACGGTGTTTGAATTCAAGCCCGTGGCCGCCGCGGACGTGGAACTGGCCGTGGCGCGGGCCGTAGAGCTGCTCAACGCCCGGCGGGAGCAGCCGCTTTGCCTGGAGGAAGGCGTTCTGACCCGGATCGCCAGCGCCTGCGGCGGCGATGTGCGCAAGGCCCTCAACGCGGTGGAGCTGCTGTTTTCCTCCGCCTGGGATCGGGAGCAGGTGAGTCTGGAGGACGCCCTGGCCATCACCCAGCGCAGTGCCATGCGCTACGACCGGGACGGCGACGATCATTTCGACATTCTCTCCGCCCTGATGAAGTCCCTGCGGGGTTCCGACCCCGACGCGGCCATGCACTATCTGGCCCGCCTTCTGGAGGCGGGGGATCTGCTGGGCGCCTGTCGGCGGATCCTGTGCTCCGCCAGTGAGGACATCGGTCTGGCCTGGCCTCAGGCGATGCCCATCGTGAAAGCCTGCGTGGATTCCGCCTTGCAGCTGGGTCTGCCCGAGGCGCGCCTGCCTCTGGCGGAGGCCTGCCTGCTGCTGGCCACCGCGCCCAAATCCAATTCCGCCGTCATGGCCATCGACGCGGCCCTGGCGGACGTGCGCGCCGGGCGCAGCGGCCCCATCCCGCGCGAGCTGCAGAATGTCCACGCCGACGGCACAGGTTTTGAGCGCGAGCAGGGGTATAAGTATCCGCACGACTTTCCCGGCCACTGGGTGCGCCAGCAGTATCTGCCGGACGCGCTCAAGAGTGCGCACTACTACGAATACGGCGACAACAAGACCGAGCAGGCCGCCAAAGCCTACTGGGACAGAATCAAAAAATAGGAGGCCGCCATGGACATTCAGGTGGGCGATATCCTCACCATGAAAAAGCCCCACCCCTGCGGCAGCAAGGAGTGGGAGGTTCTGCGCATCGGCGCAGACTTCAAGCTGCGCTGCACGGGCTGCGGTCACCAGGTGATGGGCCCGCGCCAGAAGTTTGAAAAAAGCGTCTGGCAGGTGCGCCGGCAGACGCCGCCCGGGGATTGAGGGCCTAGCGTTTTTCCCTATCACAACACGCAGGAGCGGCAAGGAGCCGCTCCTGCTGTTTCTTATTTGACTGTGGTCGTCATGCTGTCCCGGCCGTTGTTCAGCTCCAGCTCCGCACCCTTCTGTAAGGTGGCGGAGGCGTAGAGGACCATCTTATAGTCCCCAACCGCCTGGACGCTCTCTTGGCCGATACGCAGGGCGTCGCCGCCCCGGCCGCTCATAGCACAAAGCAAATAGGGGGTATCGCTGCTCTCTGGCTCTATCTGCTTGCGCGAATCGCACAGTGCCAGCAACTCGCAGGCGCCAAAGCGCAGGGCGCCCTCTGCCTGGAGGGCCTGTTTTTCCGTGAAGAGGGTCACGCTTCCACCGGAGATCGTCAGGTCGCTGACGGCGGAAATCCCATCCCCGGCGCTGTCCACCCAGAGGCTGCCGCCGCTGATTTCCACATAGCCCTTGCCCGGCTTTTTTGCGCTGGTGGCCTTCACCCCGTCGTTGCCCGCAGTGATCGTGACGCTGCCGCCCTTGATCTCCACCGACTCGGAGCCTCGAAGTCCGTTGTTGGCCGCCGTGATCTTCAGCGTGCCGCTGTTCACGTCCAGGTCGTCCTTGCAGGTGATGCCGTTGTTCAGATAGCCCAGGATCTCCAGGCTTCCGTCCCCTTCCAGATCCACATCGTCCTCGGAGTAGAGGGCGGCGCCGCTGGCCGTACCGTCAAAGGCGGCCAAATCCGCCGGTGTGCCGGAGATCAGCAGGTTTTCGCCCCGCAGCTGCAGTCGCAGGTTCTTGGCCTGCCGGACCCAGATGGCCGCATCGCTGCTGTTCTGGATCCGCACCCCGTCCAGGATCAAGGTCACGTCCATGGCGTTCTCGCCGGTGTCCACCACAATCTGCCCCTCGTCCAGATTGCCGCTGAGCCGATAGCTGCCCACCGCGCCGATGGTCACCACCGTGCCCTGGACCTTGGCTCCGCCGCCTTGGATCTCGGCGCCGCTGCCCTGCAGCAGGATCTGCGTGGCGCTCTCCGCCTCCGTTTCCGCCGCCGGGGGCTGCTCTTTGGCTCCTTCTCCGCCGCAGGCGCACAGACTCAACAGCAGCGCTGCCAACAGCAATACAAGACCAATTCGTCTCATCACATCATCTCCCGATCCATTTCTCTGCCGCAGATGATGTTCAGATTGCCGTTGCGGCAGCGAATGGCGTCCAGAAACTCCTTGCTGATTCCCGCGTTTTTCAGCTCAATCTCATAGGTCAGCTCGAAGAGCGTCCCCATATTGGTGGTCCGCACCCGCTGCAGCTCGTGGCGGCGGGTGTATTGGGCGAACAGATCGTCAAAGAGATTCTCGTAGTCCAGATTTTCCGGGATGGTGATTTTCAACTGCCGGTTCCGGTCGCCGGAGCGGCCAAAATGAAAGTGGTCCAGCAGCAGGGAGTAAGCCGACACCACCAGAAAGAACACTGCCGCCGCTCCCACATAGCCCATCCCGCAGGCCAGGCCGATGGCCACGGCGAAAAACAGCCCCGCAATCTCCTTGGCGGAGCCGGGCGCGCTGCGAAAGCGCACCAGCGCGAAGGTGCCGGCCACGGCCAGACCCGCGCCGATGTTGCCGTTGACCATCATGATCACCAGGGTCACAATGGCCGGCAGCAGCGCCAAGGCCTGGCTGTAGGCCATGCTGTGCCGATCCTTGTAGGAAAAGACCAGCGACGCCGCCAGACCCAGCACAATCGCCGTGCCCAGGCAGATCAGGAAAGACGACAGGCTCATACCTCCCGCAACCACACTGTTAAACATGCAATACCACTCCCTTTATGTACTCGTCCAGAATAAAGCGCTTGTAACAGCTTCCGTACTTGGAAAAGCTGGTGGGGTACAGCTTCAGTTCGCTGAGCATACGGGCCAACCACAGGGGCGCCGCCCCCGGAATCTTGATCTCCATGAGCACCTGCCCGTCCTCCAGCAACGGCTCTCCCTGGTCTCCGGCGCGCAGATCCAGCTCTGTCTGCCGCCAGCGGATGTTCCGGTCAAAGGTGATGCGCAGCTCCGGATCCTCCTTGGCGCGCCAGGCGGTACGGTCACAGGCCAGATACAGCTTGGGTATCGGCCGGTAGCTGTCCAGAAAATAGTCCAGTTCCCGGGTCATCTGGCTCTCCTTCTCCGGTCTTCCCTCTCCCGCCAGCCAGGCTGTCGCCGTCGCTTCCGGCAGGGCCAGCCTGCGCTTGTACACGATGCCCTTGAACTTCTTTTTCAGCTCCACAAACACCGTGTCTGTATCCTCGGGCACCTTGTAGCTGCGCAAGCGCAGCTTTTCCTTGTACACCGGCTTGTCAATGGAGTGCCGGATCAAGCGATAATCCTCACTGTCGTAATAGAGGCTGCACACGACGCTCCGGGGATACACGTCCGGCTCGATATAGGGATCCAGACGCTGGCGCAGGCAGGCATAATCCTCCGCCGAAAGCAGGTATTTTTTCTCGAAGCGTTCGAAGGTCAGCTTGGTTTCTTCCATGGTCATTCCCCAAAATACGTCTCTCTCTGCAAGGGAGTCAGCTTGAAAATCCTGCAAAGGCTGTCGATGTTGTGCTGCCGCCAGTCCTGCTCCTGGATAAAGCTGCGCAGATGCTGGACGCGGCGGACCCAGCCCTCATAATCCAGTTCGTAGCGGACGTAGTCCCGCTCCACCTCCGGTGCCACCTGTGCGGCAAGCCGATCAATCTCCGCCAGCACCTTTTCATTCGTCAGCGGCCCGTTGAGCAGCTCGCCCGCCCGGGTCAGCATCCGATCTTGAAACTGTTCATTCTTCAACAGTTCCGCCAGTACCATGCAGATTTGCTTGCTCTGAAGCTGGAATTCGGAGAAGAGATTATAATAGTTCAGCTCCGCCTCCATAAAGGCCGCGTCCAGATCGTAGAACATGAAGCGCCACTTCCCGTCGCCCTCGGTAGAGCGGCAATAGCGCAGATTGCCATAGGTCAAATCGCCGTTGGCGCAATAACCCTCCAGCAAGAACCAGTCGATCAGACTGTCCACATCCATATGCTCGCAAAAATACGCGTAATGCTCCGGCTGTCGCATATCCTGCGTTAGGCAGTAGGACAGCAGCTGCTGGTTCAACTGGGAGTTGAGGGTGTCGTCTCCATCCACCGTGGTCACGCTCTCCCGGCTGACGCCCAGCCAGTCGGCGTACATCTGCTCGTTGCTCTTTTCCATCAGCGAGTAGATGCCGTAGTATTTCCCGTCCACGTACAAAACGCAGTAGCGGCTGCGCTGGGTCACCAGGTGGTCGCTGGCGGATCGGGCCAGGTTCAGGCACAGCTCGTTGCGGATGATGCTGACGTAATAGTCCTGCCCCGCCCGCAGCAGAAGATTGGTGAAGCCGGTCACGCCGCCGCCGAACAGGTCGCAGTCCAGCCGCTCCTGTCCATAGGCGCCCCGGAAGCGCACGCTCATATTCTTCTTGGGCAGGGCCAGGCTGGTGCCTCCCTGCATCTTCACGCCGCAGGGAATGGTAAAGCGCACGTCTTCGCCGTAAAAGGAGAGACTGCCCGGGGTTTCCGTGCCCTTCGAGCCGGCGTGATACATGCCGTTGAAGGTCAGCTTGTCGTCCGAAACCAGGCTGGTCACCGGCAGGCTGTGCCCCTCATTGATGATATAGCTCAGCGTCAGCGCACGGCTGGGCATGGCACCCTGCTCCCAGTTGATGGCCCGTACGATGCTGGTTTTTGTCAGCACCAGGGGTTCGGAATAAATGGGGCTGGAAGCGTTGGGCAAGGTACCGTCGGTGGTGTAATAGATGGTGCCGGGGGCGCTGAGGCGCACCGTCACCTGCTCCACGCCGTTGAATACGCCGTCCGGCTCCTCCACCGTGGGCGACGTCGCCACCCGGCGGTAACCTTTTTCGTTGGCACGGCCGGGGCTGGGCGTGTCAAAATAGAACCAGCCCGCCTCCCCTTCCCTGCGGCCATAGCTGCAGCTGTATGGGATATCGCGAAGGGACGCGTAGTCCACCAGCGTACCGTCAGCTTTGGCCAGGTACAGCTTCTCTGCGTTGTCGTTCAGGGAAATGCTGGGGCAGTTGGGGCTGCTCCCCCCGGTGTTTTCCGGGTCGCAGCACAGCAGATACACGCGCCCCGGATGCAGCGTATACGCGGGAAAGCGCCACAGACAATAGTCGTCCTTATCGTCCGACAGGCAATAGTCCGACAGTTCCACCGGCTGGTCGGAGACGTTGCGGATTTCCACCCAGTCGCTGGTGCCCACCAGATAGGTCGCCAGTCCCTTCTTGTTGGAGACCATGACTTCGTTGATCACCAGCGGGAACGGCGCCTGCAGGCTTTCCTGGAAGGTCGCGTAACCCTCGGTGGTGTTGGGGTAACCGGGCGTGGGGTAGCGACTCTCCTGATAATCGCCCGCCGCCGTCAGCGTCATGGCCACATCGGCAAGCTCGCCCCCGCAGGGCGCTGAATCGGCCAGATAGCCGTGACTGTTAAACAAATACACCGTCTCCCCCGCAGAGAGGGAAAAATTGGCATGCAAACTGTCCGTCCGGTCCTTGCCGTCGGCAAAAATCAACAGGCGTTCTCCTGCCTCCAGCCGCAGCTCCGGAAAGGTCCAGCCCTCCCGTTTTTCCCGGTCCGTCAGTCGCCAGCCGCCCAGATCCACCGCCGTTTGGGAGACGTTCTCCAATTCGATCCAGTCGGAAAAGTCCCCGTCCTCGTCCCGGAGCACCGCCCGGTTTTTGTTCATCAGCTCGGAAATGCGGATCTTGTCCGCGTCTTCGGTGAGCAGCGGGTCCGCGGTAGCCTCCATCGGCGGCTCGCTCTCCGCCGCCGGTGTGGTCGCCTCGCTTCCGCAGGCGGCCAACAGCGCCAGAAGCATCAGCAACGCCGGAATTCCGGCCTTTATGCACTTGTCTTTTCTGCCAGGTCCACGCATAGGCCTCTCCTGCACGCAAAAATGCATTATATTATACTCCCAAACCACCCATGGTGTCAATCTTCGCGCTGGGCGGATCCCCTCTTGCGAAATCCGTCGGCGGCGGGTATACTGGTGGCAATCACCAAGAAAGAGGAATCAATATGTTTGAAGGATTTAGCCAGGAGACCAGCAGCTTTCTCTGGGAACTGAGCTTTCACAACGAGCGCCCCTGGTTTCAGGCGCACAAGGAGCAGTTTGAACGCTGCCTCAACCTGCCCTTCCGGGCGCTGGCGGCGGAAACGGCGGCGCAGATGCAGCGGCGCTTTCCTCGCATGGACTGCCAGACGCACGTCTCCCGTATTTACCGGGATGCCCGGCGACTTCACGGCCGGGGCCCGTATAAAGACCATCTGTGGTTCACCATCAAGGACGGCCCCCGTTACAGCGGAGGCCCCATGTTCTGGTTTGAACTGAGCGCGGCCGTGTACAGCTACGGCATGGGCTATTTCGACGTCAGCCCCGGAGAGATGGCCCTTTTCCGGCGCAGCGTGGACGCCAATCCCGCCCGGCTGCAGCGGCTGGCGGAGGATCTGAGCCGCCGCAGGGGCCTGCGGCTTATCGGCCCGCTGTACAAGCGGCCCAAGGGAGATCTGGGCCCGCTGCTCAATCCCTGGTATAACCGCCGCTATCTGGCGGTGGAAAGCGCCCACGATTTCGGCGGGGATCTGCTGCGGCCGGATCTGCCGAAAAAGCTGGTCAACACCTACGAAAAGCTCATGCCCCTGTACGAATATCTGTTGGAAATCCACCGGGCCTACGGCAGCGAGCAGGAAAGCTAAGGCCCTGCGCTTCTGCCCTTTCGTCCGGTCGGCATAGGAAAAACAGCTCCGCATCCCGTGGGATGCGGAGCTGTTTTGTATCTGCCTGTTCTTACAGGGCGTTGATGGCGGCCTCAATCTTCTTGGCCACGTCTTCGGGAACGATTTTCTTGCTGACCACCAGATCAAAGATCTCGCCGCAGCTCTTTTTGTTGAAGAGCTTGATGGGATACTTGGTCAGATTCGGCGCATACTCCTTCACAATGGCCGCGGTTCTGGGATTGTCAAAGCACTCTTTCACCGTCAGACTTCTGAAATCCATATTGCTTCTCCTTTTCTGCCTTGTTCGTGTGGCGGAAGCCCCGCCCTTGATCGTATTGTATCACAGTCCCTCTGTCCCGTCAATCGGCGGCAGCGTCTTCAGCAGTGCCTCCGCACAGCGCAGCCCGTCCACCGCTGCGGAGGAAATTCCTCCGGCATAGCCCGCGCCTTCGCCGCAGGGATAGAGTCCCGCCACGGCCGAGCACAGACTCCCGTCCCGCAGGATCCGTACCGGGGAGGAAGAGCGGGTTTCCGGCGCAGTCAGCACTGCGTCCGTCGCGGCAAAGCCCGGGAGCTTTTCTCCCAAGGCAGGCAGCGCCCGCGCCAGCACGTCCGTGATGCGTGAGGGCAGCACCTGCCGCAGATCGCACCAGACCACGCCCGGTCGATAACTGGGCCGCACACCGCCGGGGCCGCTGCTGGCGCGCCCGAGCAGAAAATCCCCCACCAGCTGGGCCGGAGCCCGATAATCGTCGCCGCCACAGGCATAGGCCGCCTGCTCGATCTGCCGCTGCCAGCGCATGCCGCCCAGCACGTCTTTGTCTGGAAAATCCTCCGGCCGCAGAGTCACAAGCAGGGCCGCGTTGGCGTTCTCGCCATCCCGTCGAGATTCGCTCATCCCGTTGGTAACCACGCCGCCGGCCTCCGAGGCCGCAGCGATTACCTGCCCACCGGGGCACATGCAGAAGCTGTAGGCGCTCTCCCCATCCGGCAGATGCAGGTGCAGCGCATAGTCCGCCGGCGGCAGCGTGCCCCGGGCCCTGCCGTACTGGGCACGGTCGATGCTCTCCTGCCGGTGCTCAATGCGCACGCCCATGGAAAAGGGCTTGGGCTCCATGGGGATCCCCTGGGCATGCAGCGCCTCAAAGCTGTCCCGGGCCGAGTGGCCAATGGCCAGAATCAAGCGCTCGCAGGCCAACTCCCGCAGCCCTCGGGCATCTCGCAGCAGAACGCCCCGCAGGGCGCCGTCCTCCAGCAGCAGCCGCTCCATCCGGGTGCCGAAGCACACCTGTCCTCCCAGCTCCAGGATCTCCCGACGGATACTCTGCACCACATGAATCAGGATGTCCGTGCCGATGTGGGGCTTGGCCTCGTACAAAATCGATTCCGGCGCGCCGTGGGCGGCAAACTCGCGCAGCACAAATCCCAGCCGCCTGTCGTGGATCCCGGTATTCAGCTTGCCGTCGGAAAACGTGCCGGCGCCGCCTTCTCCGAACTGGACGTTGTTCTCCGGGTCCAGGGTGCCGCCGGCTCGAAAGGCCTCCACCGCCGCCTGGCGGCGCAGGGCATCCTGTCCCCGCTCGATCACGATGGGACGTGCGCCGGCACGGGCCAGGGCCAGGGCCGCAAACATCCCTGCCGGACCAAAGCCCACCACCACCGGCGGCAGCTCCGGGCATACCCGGGGCAGGCGATATTCCGCCTCCTCATAGGCGCTTACATCGGCGCTTCTCGCCCGGCGGATCGCCGCCGCTTCCCCGCCGCGCAGGCGGAGCGCCACAGCGCAGACGTAGTGCAGATCGTCTTTGCGGCGGGCGTCCAGAGAACGTTTGATCAGCTTCCAGTCCTCCACCTGCGATGGATCGATCCGCAGCTTTTTCGCCGCTTTGGCAAGCAGGGCCTCCCGGGGCTCTTCCAGCCCCAGTCGAAGATTCCGTACCCGAATCATGTTCCCAGTCTCCCGGCCAGTCGACCGCTGGCCCAGGCCCATTGCAGATTATAGCCGCCGCAGTCTCCGTCCACGTCCAGCACTTCTCCGCAGGCGAACAGTCCCGGGCAGAGTCGGCTCTCCAGCGTCTGTGAGTTGAAATCCTCCGTCCGCAGACCGCCGGCAGTCACCTGGGCGCTGTCCAGACTGCCGACGCCTCGCACCCGCAGTGCGAAATCCTTGGCCGCCCGGGCGCAGCGGAGCAGCTCTTCCTCCGACAGCTCCCCCAGCGTCGCCCCGCCGGAAACGCCGCTGTACCGAACCAGCATGCGGCCCAGACGGTTGTGGAGCATGCCCGTGAACAGCTCCGCCGCTTCCCGCTCCGGGGTCAGCGCCTGTCGCCGCCGAAGCATGGCCAGCAACTCTGCCTGCTCCAGCGGCAGCAAATCCATATGCACCGTCAGCCCCTCGCCGCCGGTGGCCGCCGCGCGGGACAGGTCGAACACCGCCGGGCCGGACAGCCCGTTTTCCGTGAACTGGATCTCGCCCCGGCTCTCGGCCAGCAGCTCTTCTCCCCGATTCAGTCGCAGCGCCCCGGGCGCACGTACGCCCTTAAGCGCCCGGGGATATTCCGGGTCCGTATACACCGGCGCCAGAGAGGGGTACAGCCCCGTGCGCCGGTGACCCAGCGCCTTCATTAGCTCATAGCCGTCCGTCACGCCTCCCAGCTTGCCGCCGGCGGCGCCGCCGCAGGCCATGATCAGCCGATCCGCCGAAAAGGACCCCTGCTCCGTCTCCACCACAAAGCCCCCTAGCCGAGGGCGAATGGCCCGAGCCGGGCAGGCGCTGTGCAGCTCTACGCCCGCTGTCTCCAGCGCGAAGCGCAGCACGTCCAGCACGCTGTTGGCGGAGTTGGACAAGGGGTAGACCCGCCCGCCGTACTCCGTCACCGTCAGCAGACCAAGCCCCTGGAAAAAGTCCAGGGCGTCCTCCGGAGAGAAGGCCGCCAGGGCGGGCAGGGTAAAGTCCGGATCCTGGCCGTGGTAATGGGCGGGCGCGGCACCGGTGTTGCTCAGATTGCAGCGGCCGTTGCCCGTGGCCAGGAGCTTGCGGCCCACTCGCTGCTGGCGTTCCAGCAGGATCACCCGCCTGTCGTGTTTTTCCGCGGCAGTCAGCGCGGCCATCAGCCCCGAGGCGCCGCCGCCGATTACGATTACGCTTTCCATGCGTTACCCTCTGTATAAAATATCATGGGCCACCGGTGTGTAGAACAGGCGGCTGACCTGCTGTGGCTCCCGGGTCTGACCCAGAATCCACATGATTTTCGCAAGCGCCGCTTCGGTGGTCATGTCGTAGGCCTCCAGCACGTGAGGATCTTCCTTCAGCCGATGTCCAACCTGATACACCGACAGATCCGAGCCCTCGTTCTGCACCTGAGTGGTCACCACCAGATACTTGCCCTGGGCGGTATAGCGGTGCAGCACCTCAAAGAGCTTATCATCGCTGTAGGAGGGCAGCCCGCCCACGCCGAAGCACTCGATCACCACCGCGTCCTTCCTGGCCAGCAGAAAGTCCAGCAGCTCATAATCCGTCCCCGGCACCATTTTGATCAGGCCCACCCGCTGATCCAGACAATCGTAGAAGCGCAGCGGTCCCTCTGCCTGCTGCCGAATATAGCACAGCAGCCGATGATCCTGCAGGCTGGCCAGATCCGGGTAATTGATGCTGGAGAAGGCGGCAAAGCTCTTGGAGCAGGTCTTTCGCGCCCTGGTTCCCAGGATGACCCGGCCGCTGAACACAATGCTGACCCCCGCCAGCTCCTCCGAGCAGGCGCAAACGAAGGCGTCGGTGAGATTCAGCTTGGAGTCGGTGGAGTCGTAGTTGATGGGCTTTTGGGCGCCGGTAAGCACAATGGGCTTGTCCGCCCCCTGCACCAGATAGGACATCGCCGCCGCCGTATAGGCCATCGTATCGGTGCCGTGGCTGATGACAAAGCCGTCGTAGCGATCATAGGCGTCCCGCAAGGCGCGGGTCATCCCCAGCCAGTGATCGGGGGTGATGTTGGTGCTGTCGATATTGTACAGGGAGACGCAGTCCACCTGACAGAGCTGGGAAATGTACGGCACATAGCGCAGCAGCTGCTCGGGCGTCAACTCCGGGGTCAGGCCCTGGGGCGTCATCTCCGAAGCGATGGTCCCGCCTGTACCCAGCAGTAAAATTTTCTTCACGGCGCTCCCTCCTTTTTTCCTTGTCTCGCATTCCCGGCGCACATTCTGCCGGTCGGCCTATTCAGCCCAGAAGACCCGCCGGGGCAGACGATCCTTGGCAGGGGGCGTTTCTCCCTCCTGATACCCCAGGATGCAGTGGCCCACGCCCACCAGCTCCTCCTGAATCCCCAGCTTGCGCAGGATGGCC